>CAYMZW010000121.1:0-16211 GCA_964395005.1 uncultured Rivularia sp. | reverse complement strand
TTTCAGCATCATTGGTACCGTAGAGATTATCATCCTTGGTGGTTCCGGATATTTCTTTGGCAACGGATGTCTCAACAATAGTTGTAACCACTTCCCTGCTTACAGGATTAGCTCTGTAACCATCCCCGTCGTTTAAAACAGTAGTGAAAATCTCATCGATTTCTATCAGATCGTCAGCAACCGCTTGGGAAACTAATGTCGCTTCGGTTTCACCTTCAGCAATAGTTAGGGTAAAACCAATAGATATGTTATCGACCACTAAGAAATCAAAGTCGGTAATCCCCGTGCTACCTTCAACGTTATAAATAACATCCCCTGGTTCGGGATCGTTATTAAAAGTAATAGGTAACGAGAGATTTAATCCACCTTCTGGCGCAGGTCGATTTAAACTAAAATTCCAAGCAAAGGTATCTCCTTCGGCAGCGCTAACTTGTTCGGGGGTGAAGCTGACTACTGTTTGTCCGGTAATAAAGGTTTGTACTTCGTTACTGTCGGGATTTGCTCTGTAGTCTACCCCGTCGGCTAAAACAGTGGTAAAAATCTCGTCGGCGAATTCTTCAAGATCGTTATCATCAACAACAGCTTCGGAGACTACTGTTGCGCTCGTTACACCTTCTTCTAAAGTAACGCTAAAACCAATCGATATATCATCTTCGACAATGAAATCAAAATCGGTAATCCCCGTGCTACCTTCAACGTTGTAAATAACATCCCCAGGTTCGGGATCGTTATTTTGAGTAATGGGTAATGAGAGCGTTAATCCACCTTCGGGGACAGGTTTATCTAATGTGAAATCCCAAGCAAATGTATCTCCTTCAGTGGCAATTAAAGTTTGTGGAGTTATGCTAACAATAGGTGCTTCAGAAGGAGGAGCAACACCATCCTCAACAATCGTTGTTACCACTTGATTACTAACAGGATTAGCAACATAGTCATTCCCGTCGGCTAAAACAGTAGTGAAAATTTCGTCAAATTCTGCGATGTCATCTACAACAGCTTGGGAAACTAATGTTGCGCTCGTTTCGCCTTCTGGAATCGTTAGAGTAAAACCAACAGACACATCATCTTGAGTGATGAAACCAAAGTCCTCGATATTAGTACTTCCTTCAACGTTGTAATCTACATCTCCGGGTTCTGGATCGTTATTTAAAGTAATGGGTAACGAGAGGGTTAATCCCCCTTCTGGCGCGGGTCGATTTAAACTAAAATTCCAAGCAAAGGTATCTCCTTCAGTAATGTTAACTTCATCTGTGGTTAAAGTAACTACTGTTCGGTCGGTGAAGACGGCATCAAGGCTATTTTGATTGGGATTGGCGCGATAATCCTCCCCATCAGCTAATGTATTGGTGCCGATTTCGTCGGTTTCTAGAATATCATTGACAATTGTTTCTCCAACAAACTGCGCTTGGGTTATACCCTCCGCCAAGGTAAGGGCAAAACCAAGAAGGATGCCGTTATCTCCCAAAAGCGTATTAACATCGGTAATACCGCTGCTAGCTTCAATATTGAGTCTTACATCCCCTGGTTTAGGCTCAGTATTTTGAGTAAGGACTAAATTCAGAGTTAATCCACCCGACGGTACAGGTTGATCTAATACAAAGTTCCCTGTGAATGAATCTCCTTCAGTAGAAACTATAATTTCTGGAAAAAAGCTAACTGTAGGTATCATAAATTCCTCAATGGTTGTAGTAATTGTGGTTAAATTTGGAGCAAATATAAAATAGTTAAAAAAAAATAAAAACAATAATATTTCTATGTTTCTTGCGGAGTTAATTATTTGTTTATTTTAAATAGGACTTACGCAATCGCAACGGTGT
Organism: uncultured Rivularia sp.; assembly: GCA_964395005.1. Classification (GTDB taxonomy): domain Bacteria; phylum Cyanobacteriota; class Cyanobacteriia; order Cyanobacteriales; family Nostocaceae; genus Rivularia. Next base: position 14,394 of record CAYMZW010000121.1, on the reverse strand, counting down.
CCGCAGGTATTTCAGCCGTTTAGATCCCCCCAACCCCCCTTAAAAAGGGGGGCTTTGCGTAAGTCCTGTTAAAAAACCATTAATTTATTAACTGAGTAATTTGCTTTCAAAAAACCCGGTTTTTAAAAACCGGATTTGTTAATTATTAAGTTGTTAATTCATATTACACAGCAAAAATCATATCTTGATTGCTGCTAAATGTATTCGCAGATTGTCCTGCAACTACTGCAAGTAAATCACCTTCTTGAAAGATTTCTGCACCGTTGGAACTATCAGTAAAGTTGAGATTATCTAAACTACTTACTTCAAATTTGGTTGCACCTAATTGGAAGTTGAAAATAGTATCGAAACCTTCACCTTTATCTAAAACAACGGTAGTTTCCTCAGCACCAAGGAATACGCTATCGAATCCCAAACCGGAATCAATTAGATCGTTACCACCGTTTCCAAAGATATTGTCATTACCTCTACCACCGTTTATTTCATCAGCTTCAAAACTACCATAAATATCGTCGTCACCTCTTCCACCAATTAAGGTGTCTCCTCCACCGTTACCGGCAATATTATCGTCTCCTCTACCACCGCTAATTATTTCAGTAGCTTTGGTACCGTAGAGATTATCATCTCCTGTGGTTCCGGATATTTCGTTGGCTACGGAAGTGTCGATAATTGTCACAATGTCAACTTGCGAGTTGGAATCTACTACATATCCTTCGTTAGATATTAAGTTGAAAGTAGTAGTTTCGTCACCTTCTGTCAGGCCATCAGGAATTGTTTGGAAAGTCAGTGAAGCAGTTGTTGCACCTTCGTTAATTGTAACTGCCGAGCGAACAAGTTCATCCCCAACCGGATCGAGTGACTCGAAGTCAGAAGCGTTGGTTAATACTGGTGTAAACTCAATATCGCCAAAAGCATTATCTGAGTCTGTTTCAGAGAAAATAACTTCTAAGCCTCCTGCTGGTGCTGGTGAGCTTAAATTTAAGTTGAGAGTGTATTGCTCGTTATTTTCGGTAACAGCTTCTGGTTCAACATTCAAGCTGACGGTAGGTTTTGCAGTCGAAGTATCAACAATGGTGAAGCTAGCAGCGTTATCTTCCGAATCAATGGTATAATCACCACTCGCTAAACCAAATTTAACGCTTTCGGGTCCTTCGGTATTGTTATCGGCGATAATATCGTTTAGTAAAGTAGCACTTGTCGCACCTTCTGCGATAGTTACGGTTGCTCCGTCAATTAATCCGGTATCGTCGTTAATAAGTAATTCAAAGCCGGTGATATTCTCGCTTCCTTCAACCTCGTAGGTAATATCTCCTGGTAATGGATCTGTATCTTCTACTAAATCAAGATTGACTGTTAATCCACCACTTGGAGCAGCTTCTGATAATTCAAAGTTGAATTTAAGCTGTTCTCCTTCGTTTACGTTTGTTGGTTCTGCATTTAAGCTCAGGGTTAGTAAATCGGTGGAAGTATCAACAATGGTGAAGCTAGCAGCGTTATCTTCCGAATCGATGGTATAATCACCACTCGCTAAACCAAATTTAACGCTTTCGGGTCCTTCGGTATTGTTATCGGCGATAATATCGTTTAGTAAAGTAGCACTTGTCGCACCTTCTGCGATAGTTACGGTTGCTCCGTCAATTAATCCGGTATCGTCGTTAATAAGTAATTCAAAGCCGGTGATATTCTCGCTTCCTTCAACCTCGTAGGTAATATCTCCTGGTAATGGATCTGTATCTTCTACTAAATCAAGATTGACTGTTAATCCACCACTTGGAGCAGCTTCTGATAATTCAAAGTTGAATTTAAGCTGTTCTCCTTCGTTTACGTTTGTTGGTTCTGCATTTAAGCTCAGGGTTAGTAAATCGGTGGAAGTATCATCACCTGCATTTACAAGTTGTGTGAGTGAAGTTGCTCCAAAAACTTGACCTGTTAATCCTGCAACATCTTGAATTAATGTTCCTTGTGCTGTATTTGGATCGATTTCAAGCTGTTGTCCATTTCTGGTATATCCAAGCAATTTACCATCATCAAACTGCACTCCCAAAACATCAGTAAAACCGATATCTCCAACAATTCTGCTAGCACCATTAGTTGCGATCGCAAATAATGTGGTGTTATCTGGACTTGTTGAGGTGGCTAAAAATTCTCTGGAGTTTGGATTGAATGTTAAATCACCAGCAGCATTAAAGTCAGGGATGGTAGCGATTAAATTAGCTGCACCAGTTTCGGTGTTGACGCTATAAAAACCACCAGCTTCGGATGTACCGTAAAGTACTCCATCGGAAGCAAATTCTAAACCAAACAAGTTGGTAACACCTAAGTCACCAATAAATGTTTCTTCTCCGGTTGTTGGGTTAATACTAAAGAGTTTATCGGGATTGGTTTCACCTAAAGAAACTGCATCGGTTGTGGTATCGGCAAAAAGCAATCCGTTAACTGGTGATAAAGCAATATCTCCCCAAGCTGAACCATCTGTAAATAATGGTGTAAATGCTCCACTAGCAGTATCGATAACTCCAATATCTCCACCGCTGGTATTTACAAGACTTACATTATCAAAGTCTAAGTCAATTGGTGCAGTTGCTCCAAAAACTTGACCAGTTAATCCTGCAACATCTTGAATTAATGTTCCTTGTGCTGTGTCGGGATTGATTTCAAGCTGTTGTCCGTTTCTGGTATATCCAAACAACTCACCATCATCAAACTTGACTCCCAAAACATCAGTAAAGCCAATATCTCCTACAATTCTGGAAGCTCCATTGGTTGTAATCGCAAATAATGTGCTGTTATCTGGACTTGTTGAGGTAGCTAAAAATTCTCTGGAGTTTGGATTGAATGTTAAATCACCAGCAGCATTAAAGTCAGGGATGGTAGCGATTAAATTAGCTGCACCAGTTTCGGTGTTGACGCTATAAAAACCACCAGCTTCGGATGTACCGTAAAGTACTCCATCGGAAGCAAATTCTAAACCAAACAAGTTGGTAACACCTAAGTCACCAATAAATGTTTCTTCTCCGGTTGTTGGGTTAATACTAAAGAGTTTATCGGGATTGGTTTCACCTAAAGAAACTGCATCAGTTGTGGTATCGGCAAAAAGCAATCCGTTAACTGGTGATAGAGCTATATCTCCCCAAGCTGAACCATCTGTAAATACTGGTGTGAATATTCCTTCTTCAGTATCGATACTTCCAATATCTCCACCGCTGGTATTTAGAAGTGTTGTTAATTCGGGAATAGTTGAAGAGTCACTAATCGTAGTTACAACTTCACTATTTAAAGGATTAGCTCTGTAATTGTCCCCATCAGCTAAAACAGTGGAGAAAATTTCGTCACCTTCTGCAATATCATCTGCAACAGCTTGAGAAACTAATGTCGCGCTCGTTTCACCTTCAGCAATAGTAATACTAAATCCAAGGGATACATCGTTTTCGACAAGGAAACCAAAGTCGGAAATATTACTACTACCATCTACGTTATAGTTAACATCTCCCGCTGCTGGATCGTTATTTTGAGTAATTGGTAAATTCAGAGTTAATCCACCGGCAGGAGCGGGTTTATTTAAACTGAAATTCCAAGCAAAGGTATTTCCTTCGGCAACGTTAACTTGAGAGGGAGTGAAACTAACTATAGTTTCGTCGCTGATGATGGTAGTAACTTGATTGCTGTCAGGATTTGCAGTGTAGTTTTCCCCATCAGCTAAAACAGTGGTGAAAATTTCGTCGCTTTCTGCAACACCATCTGCAACAGCTTCGGAAACTAATATTGCTTCTGTTACACCTGGAGCTAAAGTAACGGTAAATCCCAGAGATACGTCATCTCCAACAAGGAAATCAAAATCGGTAATACCAGTACTACCATCGACAAAATAATTTACATCCCCTGGTGCTGGATCGTTATTCTGAGTAATTGGTAAATTCAGAGTTAATCCACCTTCCGGAACTGGTTTATCTAATGTGAATTTCCAAGCGAATGTATTTCCTTCTGTGGAAGTTATTGTTTCTGGAGTGATGCTTACAACTGGTGTAGAGGTAGAAGAATCTTGCTCGTCATCAACAATAGTAGTTACAACTTCACTATTTAAAGGATTAGCTCTGTAATTGTCCCCATCAGCTAAAACAGTGGAGAAAATTTCGTCACCTTCTGCAATATCATCTGCAACAGCTTGAGAAACTAATGTCGCGCTCGTTTCACCTTCAGCAATAGTAATACTAAATCCAAGGGATACATCGTTTTCGACAAGGAAACCAAAGTCGGAAATATTACTACTACCATCTACGTTATAGTTAACATCTCCCGCTGCTGGATCGTTATTTTGAGTAATTGGTAAATTCAGAGTTAATCCACCGGCAGGAGCGGGTTTATTTAAACTGAAATTCCAAGCAAAGGTATTTCCTTCGGCAACGTTAACTTGAGAGGGAGTGAAACTAACTATAGTTTCGTCGCTGATGATGGTAGTAACTTGATTGCTGTCAGGATTTGCAGTGTAGTTTTCCCCATCAGCTAAAACAGTGGTGAAAATTTCGTCGCTTTCTGCAACACCATCTGCAACAGCTTCGGAAACTAATATTGCTTCTGTTACACCTGGAGCTAAAGTAACGGTAAATCCCAGAGATACGTCATCTCCAACAAGGAAATCAAAATCGGTAATACCAGTACTACCATCGACAAAATAATTTACATCCCCTGGTGCTGGATCGTTATTCTGAGTAATTGGTAAATTTAAAGTTAATCCACCCGACGGTACTGGTTGATCTAATGTGAATTTCCACGCGAATGTATTTCCTTCTGTGGAAGTTATTGTTTCTGGAGTGATGCTTACTATAGGTTTCATAAAGTCCTCAATGGTAGTAGTAATTGTTGTGGAAGCTGAATCAATCAAATAATTTTCGTTTTCAAGCAAAGTTAGAGAATATGTTTCATCACCCTCTACTTTCTTATCTGTAAGTGCTTTAATCTCAATTGTTGCTTGAGTAGCACCTTCTGCAATCGTGATATTGGCAACAAAAATGCCGTCTTCTACCCTATTGTTAGAATCAGTAACATTACTGAATAGTTCTAAGGCATTCTCTGTATCACCAGGTTCGCCGTCTGGGTCATCTATCCGTAGTTTGATAGCTAAACCACCTGCTGGCGCTGGTTCGCTGAGATTAAAGGTAATTAGCTGTGCTGCTCCACCTTCGGAAATTACTGTTCTATCTGCATTAAAGCTAACTGTAGGTAAAGGTTCAAATTTAACTGAATCCTCAATCGTGGTAGTAATCGTAGTAGAACCAGGAGCTACTATATAATCCTCGTCTTCAAGCAGAGTAAAAGAATAAGTCTCACCAACTTCAACCAAATCATCTTCAAAAGCTACAACTCCAAAAGTCGCAACAGTCGCTCCTTCTGCAATTGTCAAACTGGCGGTAATAATTCCGTCTTCTTCAACCTGTCCAAAGTCTGTGATATTACTGATGAATTCCGGTGGAAAAGTTGTATCTCCCGGCCCCGAATCTCCATCTGGATCGTCAACTCGGATATTCACCACCAAACCACCTTCCGGTGCTGGTTCGCTAAGATTGAAAGTCAGAATTTGAGCGTCTCCACCTTCAACAATTGTGGTTCTATCAACGCTAAAATTAACTACTGGTAATTCCACGTATGAAAAAACTTCTCCCGCGTCATAATTAATGTTGTCAAAGCTTGGATCTAAGGAAACTAAAACATTTGGATTTAAACCGGGAACAGCTTTTGTTTGTCCTTGATTTTCTCCTGGTGCAGATTCTGTATCTACATCGATATGTAAAGGTGTTTCCTCGGAAAAGTCTGGTTCCGATAAGTTAACCGCTGCAACCAAATCCCAAACTGGATTCGGATCGAGATCGCTTTGAATTACCGTCAATGCAAAATCTAATAATTCTGCGGCGATCGCGCTTTCTGGTGTTCCTGTCTCCAACCATTCCTGATAATCTTGACGGTCGAATTCAACTTGATTGGTGGCATCGAGTGGAGTAAGTTGAATTTTTAATCCTTTCTCACCAGCATCAAATACTTCTTGTGCAGCAACTGGATCGACCCAAATATTAAATTCTGCGGTTTCGTTGGTAGAAAAAGGTGGTTCGGGAAGTACTGGTAAATTACCAGGAACAAAAACCGCTCCTCCCATGATTTGCAATATCGAAATATTATCAATAATTGAAGGCTCTTGACGTAATGCTTCTGCGATATTTGTCAAGGGGCCTGTTGCCAGAATCGCAACTGGTTCTGGTGAATTTTTAATAGTTTCGATTATCAAATCCACCGCAGGCTTTGTTTCGATATCTGGAACTTCTTCCGGTAAAGTCACGAAGGGAGACCAAAATGTATCCGAACCATCACGGATAAAATCGGGAAATTCGTTGTTACCTTCTAAAGGTGTTGAACGTCCAACTCCCACGGGAATATCTGTATCCCCCAAACGTCCTAACATCCGCTTGATGTTATCATCAAATACTTCTGGACGAGCAATTCCATTAGAAATAGTAATTGCTTGAAGGTCAAATTTAGGATTTGCCAGCATATAAGCTAGCGCCGTCATTCCATCTTGACTACCGTCATCATCGAAAATTAGCGGAATTGGATTTACAGGCAAATTTGAATCCTGCGACATTTTTGACTTTCCTAAATTAACTATTAACTACCCATGAAAAGCCGCACCGCTGTTTTAGCAGCAGCCTAAAATCAATATTTAGCCAACCAAAAACTAAGTATTCTGCTGCATTCAAATCAAAGACAAACTATTTTTTCGATTGCCTATAGCAGCAATATGAATAATCAAGAAAAGAATTATTTGTACAGCTATTTGAATTAAATTGTTTTCAGAATAAAATCATTAACAATGCCTTTAACATTGAGTTCAAGATTTTCAATGGTGATTTTTACTATTAGCAAATCTCTTGTCGAGAATGCCTGATAGCAAATATTGTTCCTAATAATCCAAATAAACAGCAAATATTATGCTGCTTACTGCTGTCAAATGCGAACTCAATTCCATATTATTTATACACTCACAATATACGCAAAAATACAGACCAAAACTATAAAGATTTGATGAAGAATACCTGACAAATAATGTCAGAAAAGTATATATATAAGAGTTTAAACCATTTCTTACTTTTCTTACTTTTATGACTTTTCGATGAAGAAGATATTTGAAAACTATATTTTCATACTTCAATGAGGAGAGAGGAGTTAGAAATTCTTCCCTTGTCTCCCTATCTCCCTACAGAAAATATTAATTATCCAGCTTTATGCCATCTTGTATAGTACATAAAAAAAGCCCATACGCTATAAACGTAACCGGGCTGTTGAGCATATGAAATTAATTTATTTGTATAAACCTAAAAAACTATCATCAGTTTACTTACGGCGCACGGAAGCACCATGTATGTCGCTATGTTCGCTTCCAGTGTAGGCATAACCACCAGGAGCGCTTGCTGGAGCAGTATCCACCGTGTTGGTGCTGCGGAGTACTCCTGCCAAACGACCGGATGCACCACGTCTACTAAGCTTAATAATACCAACTCCGGGACAGCTACCTTGGGCTGCATGTGTTACGGATACAGGAACTGGACCGCGTAAAGCAACCACCAAGAACTTACCATCTGGTGTATTTTCTATCAAGTCTGGAGCAGCATCGTTGGGTGGCAAACCATCATCATCTGTTACGGAAGCTTTGGCACAAGCACCCACACCATTACCTTTACCATTTGCAGAAGTTAAATCGTAAGTGTTTCTCGCTAGTGTTCTAGTATTAAATACTTCAACGTTATTCTGGATGCGGTCAACGTTATGAATGTATAAACCAGACAAGGTTCGCGCCATACCGTGAGCATCCCGACGAGTGGTGATTCCTGGCAACTGTCCGGTGTTGTTGGGATTTGGATTACCTTGAGTGTTACCGATTGTAGCAGTATTAGTATCATCCTTATAAACCAGTACGGGTTCTGGAATATTGGGCGCATTCGGAGTAGAACTGAATCCCGAATCATCAATAGCGTACATGGTGAAAGTAGATTGAGTCGCACCCGCACCAGAAGCTGAAACACCGGCATTCAACCACATATTATTACCGACTTGCACGCCACCGCAACCAGCACCATTAATCACCTGGTTATCATACTCGCCAACAATCGTCATTGGAGTAGTTTTGGTGTTAGCGACTAGTAAACCACCTCCACCAAAGGTGATGTAGGCATTATCATCGTTAGAGACAATCGGACAAATAATCACATTGTTAGCGCGACCACCTTTTGGAATCGGATTTTCATTGCAACCGTTTTCCTTGCAATTACCATTTGGTGTCAAGTCGCTAAAATCTGCCTCATTGTAGCTACCTACAATGCTACCAATCATCTTTTTACCTTGACCGTTCTTGCCTAGATAAACCTTGGCATCTTCTTCGATTACCATATTCTTTCCAACACCAAGGGAAGCCGATTCATTTAAAGTAGCATCGATAATTTTACCACGGCGATCGCGACTAATATCAATGCGTTCTAGCACCTTACCGTTGAGGTTTGCCACCAGCAATGCACTCCCGTCGCTGTTCCAAAACGACATATGCACCGAACGACCAGCATTAGTTCCAGCAACGCGAAATAAAGCTACAGCTCCCTTGGTTTTACCATCTATGATGCCTACATAACCACCATTGGGAGCAAATATGTTTGCATTCATGTATCTGTTCTGCGGGTCTGGTAACATACCATGCAAACGACCAAAGGCTGGTAAATCAGCCAAAGTATTGCCAGTCGGTTTTCCATCACTGTCGTATTCGACTAGGCTGGCTGGGAATACATCAAGAAGATTACACGGACCATCACCAGCACGGTTATTACCATCACAACCAAGGGGTTTTGCTTCTTTACCATTTCTAAGTTGTTTTTTGACATCTTTACTATCCCAAACCCAAATCCAGCTACCGTTTACTCCACGAGATTCAATATTGGGTACTGAGTTAGATTGGTCTGAACCCCAGATTTCGTATCCACGATTATCATACTTCTTACCTAATACCGGGCTGGCTGTAAGTACAATCGCAATGATTGCAATCAAAATTAATCTTATTGTTGAGTTGAAATTTTTCATTATTGTGAAGCAATTAGTGTCTAGTCTTTTTACCCAGATTTTTTTTACAAGGGTTGAAGAAACAGAAGTCAAAACTGCCAAAATTCATATTGTAAAAGAATCCCAGCAGTTTAATATATGACCCTAAGTAAAAATGATTGTATACCGTAAGGGTTCATTTTTAAATAAGTTAAATCATGCTTAGTTGTAGTTAATTTCGCGGTTCTTAATCATTATTCTATAGATAAAGGCTACAAAATTTTATCTATTTTCAATTTTTTCTACTTTTAATTGTTTTTAGTAACTTACCGTTCTATTCAGGTAAAACACACTTTTCTTACTTTTCTTACTTTTAATATTTATTATCAAATTAGCTTTTCAGTTGAACTAAAGTCATAAAAGTGATATTTAGGTATAACAACTTAAGTAATTTCATCAAGAGCGTAAAAATTTTGATATGAGAGTATGCATTTCTTTGATTCTTCTTCTATGTACTTTCCCGATGTTTTCTGTAAAGGCTCAATTAGTTCCCGACGATAGTTTGGGTAAGGAAAGTTCTAGAGTAAATCCTTCTGTGGATAGAGATTTAATTGAAGGAGGTGCAATTCGCAATAACAATCTTTTTCACAGTTTCAAGGAATTCAACGTTAATTCTTCCCAAAAAGTTTATTTCACCAACCCTGACAACATAACTAATATTCTCACGAGGGTGACTGGAAGCAATGCATCGAAGATTTTCGGCACTTTAGGAGTTAACGGAAATGCGAATTTATTTTTAATCAATCCTAACGGAATGATTTTTGGTGATAATAGTAAATTAGATATTACAGGTTCATTTAGCGCAACTACCGCAGAAAGTATTTTTATTGATAATTATGAATTTAATGCTGTAAACCCGAATGAAACACCTTTACTCAAAATTAATCTGACTCCGGGATTGCAATATGGAAAAATTAATCCTGAAAGTGAAATTGAGAATCGAGGTATTTTGAAAGTAGGTGAAAACCAGAATTTAACGCTTTTAGGTGGAAGAGTTAATCATCAAGGTAGTTTGATTGCTCCTGGTGGTAAAGTTGAACTTTCTGGAGATGATATTAATTTAACGGGGAATGTTGATACTCGTGCTTTGAATGGTGAAGTTGGAACTTTGTTAATCGATCCGAAAAATATTTTAATAGCAGAAGGTGGGGATTTTAGCGGTGATGATATAAGTCAAAACTTGGCTGTGAATAATGTTATTTTGCAGGCTAATAACGATATTACTGTTGATGATGACATTACCGGAATTGGTACGAATAATTTAACATTAGAAGCAGGGCGATCGCTCACTATTGGCGAAAATCGAAATATCTTTTTAATTGGCGGTAGTTTCAACGCCAAAATAAACGATGAAAATGCTTTAGCCAGTGAAAGAGATACGGGAATTGCTGAATTTAGAATGAATCCTCAATCTTCAATAATTACTAATGGTGGAGAGGTAAATATTGTTTCGGGAAGCTTTGGGAATACAAGTCAGATAAATACAGCTTTCGGAGCAATTATAACTGGAAATCCCAATGGTAATGGAGGGAATATAAATATTTCTGCTATTGGCGATGTTACCACGGGGTTTATGGCTAGTGGTTTTTTAAATGACTCCAGTCTTGGTTTAGTTATAAGTGATTTTGTCCCAATTCCGACTCAACCAGGTACTGATAAAGCTGGGGATATTAATATTAGTAGCAGTAATGGAAATATTTTTTCGACAAACTTTGTTTTAGCCAATGCTTTAAATCAAGGAGGAGATATTACCTTTGATGCTGCTGGGAATTTAACTTTAGAAGCACCGGGGGAAGTTACGAGAATTGGTAATATTAGTAATGTCGGATTAAAGTCAGGAGAAATAACTTTACGTAGCGGTAATACCTTATTAGCTAATGATATTCGCATCATAACCCGCCATAGTGGAGATGGAAAAGGTAAAGGTATTAACTTGTTTGGAAAATCAATTATTGTAGATTTTTCTTCCATTGTCAGTTTGACTAGAAACGAATCTCAAGAAGCACAACTTGGTTTAGTGCAAAATGGTGAAACTGGAGATGTTTTGTTAGAAGCAACTGACGAAATATTGATACGTAATAGTAACGTTTCTACAAATGCTGATTTTGGCACTGCTAGCTCTGGAAATTTAAATTTAAATACTCGTAGATTACGGATTATTAAAAGTGAGAATGTTGATTTTCCTAATTCTTTGGGAATTTTCACAAGTAGTGATGACAATAGCACTGGAAATGGAGGAGATATAAATATCAATGCTTCCGAATCAATAGAGATTATCGGTGAAATTCCCGGAAGTTTTATATTAAATGCGGAAACTTTTAATTTTGATGATTCTGCTTTGATTACTACTACTGCTGCTGGAGGTGGAAAATCAGGTAACTTGATGATTGATACCCAACGTCTAGTAGTTCGCGATAATGCTGCAATCAGCACATTTCCTTTCAATGGTACAGGTGGGGATTTAACTATTAATGCAACTGATATATTTTTGCAGGGTAAAGCAATTATATTAACGGGAACTCTTGGTCAACAAAATGCAGGTAACTTAACCATTAATACTGACAAAGTTACATTATTAGATGGTGCAAGTATTCTAGCAAGTAGCTTTGGTGAAGGTGATGCTGGTGAATTTAATTTTTCTGTGGGAGAGTTAAGTATTCGCAATGGTTCTTTAGTTAGTTCGAGTACTATAGCACAAGGTAATAGTGGAAACTTAACTATCAAAGATGCAAATTTAATTGAAGTTATTGGTACTTCAGAGGATGGAAGCTTTCCTAGTAGTATTAGTGCTTCTTCTTCTTCTAGTTTGGGTATTTTATCTTCAGTTTTGGGAAATTCTGCAAATTTAGATATTACCACCGATAAGTTAATTGTCCGTGATGGAGGAGAAATTACAACCGCTACCGATATTAATGGAATTGGAGGAAATATTAATATTAATACCCGCAATTTACAAATAAAAAACGGTAGAATTAATGCTTCTACAACAACTTCTCAAAAGGGAGGAAATATTAATATTAATGCTTCGGAATCTGTGGAAGTTATCGGCGGTGGATTTGAAAAACTACAACAAAGTATTATTATTCCAGCTTTTAACGGTAACGAAAATAGTTTAACTTTAGATAATTTTGATAATGGTATTGTTACTGCTTCCGATGGTGAAGGTGCTTCGGGAAATATTTTAGTTAATACTCCTAATTTCAAAGCATCAAATGGTGGTTTGATTGCAACAACAACTTTAAATCAAGGAGCAGGAGGAAATATTACCGTTAATGCTTCCGATATTTTAGAAATTGATAATTCTTTATTAGGTACCGGAACATTTACTACAAAAGATTCAGGTAATATTAATTTATCAGCGCGTCAATTAATTGCTAAAGGAGGCGCACAAGTTTTAACTACTACCTTTAATATTGGAAAAGCTGGTAATCTAAATGTAAATGTATCCGAATCAATTGATTTAATCGATCCTTCCGAACAAGGTATTACTTCCGGTTTATTTGCAACTTCATTTGAAAACGCTTCCGGAGATGGAGGAGATATTACAGTTAAAACCGGAGATTTTAATATTATTGACAGAGCAGCGGTTTCTGTCAGTGGGGAAGGTGTAGGAAATGCTGGAGATATTGATATTGAAGCTTTAAGTTTATTCTTAGATAATAGTTCGATTACTGCTCAAAGTGTTGTAGGTGTTGGTGGAAATATTAATCTAACAATTGCAGATTTACTTTTATTACGCAATAACAGTACCATATCTACCCGTGCCGGAACAGAAATTAGCGGTGGTGGAAACGGTGGTAATATTGCAATAAATGGCGGTTTAGTTGTCGCTGTACCCGGAGAAAATAGCGATATCAACGCTAATGCATTTCAAGGCAACGGTGGAAATATTAATATCACAACACCTGGAATATTTGGAATAGAATTTCGCGATCGCAATACTCCCGAAAGTGATATTACAGCAAGCTCCGAATTTGGTATTGATGGAGATTTCGATTTAAATCTGCAAGAATTAGATATCACATCCGGCTTAGTTGAATTACCCGAAAACTTAACCGATGCTGCTGATAGAATTGCAGCAGGTTGCCCTACCGACGAAGAAGCTCAGTTTGTCACATCCGGAAGAGGTGGAATCCCGCAAAACCCCCGTCAAGTATTGCAAAACGAAATTGTTCTCCAAGACTTAAGAAATACTCCTAATTCTCTCCCTCCCTCCCTCCCTCCCTACGCCACTTGCTACAACGGTGCGTGTTCCTCCGCAACGCAGTGGCTCCCCTCCCTCACTCCTTCTTCCCCCTCTCCTATAAAAGAAGCTACCGGATGGATTATTAACAGAGATGGGATTGTGGAGTTTGTTGCTGATAATCGCACCAGTAAAGAGGGTATTTTAAAGAAAGATAGCTGTCAAAAATAAGCTAATTTCTTCAAGTTTATCTACTTACTTTGAAACTGCGATCGCACTCTAAAAATATGCCACAATGTTTGCTGTCAAAAATTTTGCGTTGCCTTATCTTTAATAATTAACTAATATATCTAGGACTTACGCAGCAATAACGGAAAGTATAGTGTTCCAGACATTCGAGATCCCCCCAACCCCCCTTTTTAAGGGGGGCTCTATTAAATCCTAATATCACGTGTTGTTAGGTTTTCCATTTATCACTCGAATAAGAACCATAATATAAAGCAATGCAGAAACTCTTGATTTGGTAAGCGATTCAGCTTCTTACAAAACCTCAAAAATCTAAATTAGCGTTGTAAGCTCAACACCTCTTGAAATGGATGATTTAGAAGCACTCTTAGTTGAGTTCGGTATCTTAGATGATGATACCAAGCACGCAGACATCATTGGTAAAAAAGCTGAAGAAGTTCCTGCTACCTAATAGTAGTAACTGATGTCTTAGCGACGAAAGGTAAAGGTAAAGGTAAAACTCTACGTTATACTCTTTACCCTTTACCCTTCACTAAAATGCTTCAATCAACTCTTACTATTTTTCAAATCCCAAGTAGTTACCAGTAGTAAAAAAGGCAGAGAAATATGTCACCCGCAGATAAGAAAAACCTCGTCGAAGAAAGAAAGCAGCTAGTTAACGAAGTTCTAGACGCTTATCCAGAAAAAGCTAAGAAAAGACGTACTAAGCACCTCAACGTTCATGAAGAAGGTAAGAGTGATTGCGGCGTAAAATCCAATGTCAAATCTCTTCCTGGTGTAATGACCGCTCGCGGTTGTGCTTATGCAGGTTCTAAAGGTGTGGTTTGGGGTCCGATTAA
>CAYMZW010000120.1:0-16266 GCA_964395005.1 uncultured Rivularia sp. | reverse complement strand
CTTCTACTTTTAATTTTTGCTCTAATTCGGCTGTTTCTTTTTCTTGAGAAATTTGTAGCGATAGCTTTTGAGCATCTAATTCTTTCTGCTCGATGGCGACTTGGGTTGTTAATTCTACTTCGCGTTTTTGCTGAATTGAACGCTGAATGGTTTCTGTTCGTAAACGTACACCTTGAGCATCGAAGAAGTTATTGGTGTCGTAAGTGTCGCTTTCTTCTATCTCTGAAATTGCAATGTTGTTGAGAGTTAAACCGACTTTTTTCAAATCCTGCTGAGTTAAGTTAAGAACTTCTTCTGCAAATCCTAATTTATCTGAATCAATTTCTGCTAAAGTTTTCTTTTTCGCAGCGGCTCGAATTGCATCGTCAGCACGGGTTTCTAAAGCCTCTTTGATATCTTCGGATGAGATTCTACCCTGTCTGGAAATTCTTGCCGCAGCAATTTGCACGTCTTCTTCACTGGCACTGATGCATACATAAAAAGTTACCCGCATATTTGCTCTGAGGTAATCTTGAGTACGAACTGCTAATTTACCAGTACGCTCGACGTTAATCGAAATTTCCCGCAACGGTACCCGCGTCAACTCGTGAAATCCAGGTATGACGACGCAGCCACCGTTAAGAAATACTGTTTTCTTTTTAGTTAATACACCACCAGTTCTCACAAATGCTTCGTTGGTGGGAGTAATTACGTAAATGCGCGTATAGGCAAAAATACTTGCTAATAAGAGTAAAACTAAGCCAGCAATCACACCAGGAAAAACTAAACCTCCACCTATTTGAGCAAGGGTAGCTTGAGTTGAGAATTGAGAAATATGACGAGATGTTGTTAATGGTTTTTCAACAATTAGATTGTCGCTAATATTATTCGTATTCGATAACTGTGTTACTGAGGAAGTTGCCGGAGTTAGCGGTAATGATGCAATAAAATTTAGCCAGAATAGCATATTTTTCAATTATTATTTTTGATTTGTAACCCTGAGCCAGTGATTTATATCTGGGCTATCTTTGGCGATCGCTAAGTAAACATCTTGTTGTCTATTAATAACAGTTACCTTTTCTCCGTGACGGGGAATTACTGTTGCCCATTCCGGAACGGCGGCATTAATTGTTACTAAATTTCCAGACTTATCGATGATATCAACTTGACCGATTCTGCCTTGTTTTTCTACAGGTATAGTTGCAGAACTAACGGTACCGTTACGACCAATTAAGCGGTCGCTGCTGGTATCTTCACCAAATTCTGCAAAAACTTTTCCGATCGGTCGTGCAATCAATCCCCCTGTAAATAAACTGATAATCAGCGATAAAATTAACACAGCAAAACTCCAGGTGTCATTAGGGATTCTACCGAGAATTTCTGCTAACCAAACGTTAAACATCCACCCAAAGGTGCCCCACAAACTCAAATCGGTTGCTAGCAGCAAAATTAAAGGAGCTTTACCGATTCCCATCCACGAAAATGCAAACCCGCTGATGTCAAAATCGGAATCAACATCAGTATCGATATCGATGTCATCGTCTCCACCACCAGAGATAATTACAAATAAAAACAATAATACTCCCATGCCCAAAATTATCCAGTAGGGCATATTCGCTGGGTTAAACAGCATAGTGATTGTAATAAATTATATTGAGATGGCAATTATAACTGTAAATTTAGTAATCGTAATTTTTTCGGTAAGTCAGCAAAAATAACAGTTGTTTACATTTACCAGAAAGCATTAGTTTAAATTTCTACTATATATAGCGTTTTCCAGTCTCCGCATATACCTCAAAACCTCACCCCCGATATAGCTGTGCTTTATCTCCCCTCTCCTTATTAAGGAGAGGGGTTAGGGGTGAGGTAATCACTGTACCTCAGTTGCTTCATAAACTCTATATACATATTCCTATGAATGCGATGCGTAGATTTGATGAATGCTAGAATTTTTCTCTGGTAACATCAATTTAATAGGGGTAGAAAACCTGAAAGGTTTATCAAAAGAGATGTTACAAAATAAATTAATTTCTTCTTGTTCTATTCACGAATTATCTGTTGCATCGGTAATTGAAGTTTTCAACAGCAATTTAGAATCGGGTTTAACGGCTGACGAAATTGCTATTCGCTACAACACTTATGGTTGGAATCAACTACCCCTAAAGCCTGGGAAGCCTGCTTGGTTAAAGTTTCTATTACAGTTTCATCAACCGCTGCTCTACATTCTATTGGTTGCGGGGGCTGTCAAAGCATTTTTGGGTTCTTGGACTAATGCTGCTGTTATCTGGGGAGTTACGGTTATCAATGCCATAATCGGCTACGTGCAAGAAGCTAAAGCTGAAGGGGCGATCGCCTCTCTGGCGAAAGCTGTAACTACCGAAACTACGGTGGTGCGGGAAGGACAAACTTTGCGGATACCGTCGCGAGATTTAGTTCCTGGGGATATTGTGTTACTGACATCGGGGGATAAAGTTCCAGCGGATTTAAGATTGGTGAAAGTTCGCAATTTACAGGTTGATGAATCTGCTTTGACTGGAGAATCGGTGCCGGTGGAAAAATCTGTCAAACCTTTGGCGGAAGATACTCCCCTAGCAGAAAGGATTAATATGTCCTACGCTGGAAGTTTTGTCACTTTTGGACAGGGTACGGGAATTGTTATTGCCACGGCAGATGCTACAGAAGTGGGAAAAATTTCTCAATCGATGGAGCGGCGAGTTAGCCTCAGTACTCCTTTAACCCGCAAATTTGAAAAGTTCAGTCGTACTTTACTTTATGTAATATTAACTCTGGCAACTCTGACTTTCGCTATCGGATTAGGGCAGGGTGAATCGTGGACTGATATGTTTGAAGCGGCTGTTGCTTTAGCAGTCAGTGCAATTCCAGAGGGATTACCGGCGGTAGTTACCATCACTTTGGCGATTGGTGTCAACCGCATGGCGCGTCGTAATGCAATTATTCGCAAACTTCCAGCGGTTGAAGCTTTGGGGAGTGCTACGGTGATTTGTTCTGATAAAACCGGAACGCTGACGGAAAATCAAATGACGGTGCAGGCTATTTACGCTGGAGCAGAAAATTATCAAGTTAGCGGTAGCGGTTATAGCCCTAAAGGCGATATTGGTATGGCTAGCAATGGTGATTTGGTAAGTCCGTTTGAGGATGTGCCGACTGCTTTAGAAGAATGTTTAATGGCTGGAGTGCTTTGCAACGATTCTCAATTAAAGCAAACCGGAGAAAATTGGTCGGTTATGGGCGATCCAACTGAAGGAGCATTAATCGCTGCTGCTGCGAAAGCGGATTTAAGTCAATCCGGGCTATCTGCGACAAAACCAAGGTTGGATTCGATACCCTTTGAATCGCAGTATCAGTATATGGCAACTTTACATGATGTCCATCCCCGAACAATTTACGTTAAGGGTTCGGTTGAAGCATTATTAAGCCGCTGCACGGGAATGATGGATCGGAATGGTGAATCTATTGCTCTAGAACAATCGCAAATTGAACGAGCAGTAGAAACCATGACAGAGAAAGGGTTGCGCGTACTGGCTTTCGCTCGGAAAGTGGTAAATCCCCATCAGCATTCTATAGATCATGACGACATTGAAACAGGATTAATATTTTTGGGATTGCAAGGCATGATCGATCCACCACGCCCAGAGGCGATCGCCGCCGTCCACGCCTGTCAGTCTGCGGGGATTCAGGTAAAAATGATTACCGGAGATCACATAGCCACGGCTCGGGCAATTGCTCAACGCATGGGTATCCAAAAGATAGAGCAAGTATTGGCATTTGAAGGGCGAGAATTAGCAAATATGGGCGAACGGCAGCTTGCTCAAACTGTTGAAGATGGAGACGTATTTGCTAGGGTAGCACCCGCTCAAAAGCTGCAATTGGTAGAAGCATTGCAGTCAAAAGGAGAAATCGTTGCCATGACGGGAGATGGAGTTAACGATGCTCCAGCTTTAAAACAAGCTGATATTGGTATAGCGATGGGTAAAGGTGGAACGGAAGTAGCGCGAGAAGCTTCTGATATGCTGCTTACTGACGATAACTTCGCTTCTATAGAAGCAGCGGTAGAAGAAGGGCGTACCGTCTATCAAAATTTGAGAAAAGCAATTGCATTTCTGTTACCAGTCAATGGTGGTGAATCCATGACTATTTTAATAAGTGCTGCCTTAGCAAGAGATTTACCGATTCTCTCACTACAAGTACTTTGGTTAAACATGATTAACTCCCTTACCATGACTGTTCCTTTAGCCTTTGAACCCAAATCAAACGGCTCGATGCAGCTGCCTCCACGCAATCCGAAAGAACCGTTAATTACGGGTAAATTATTACGCCGAATTATGATAGTTTCGGTATTTAATTGGATTTTGATTTTTGGCATATTTGAGTGGGCAAAATCTACTACTGGAGATATTGCAGTTGCTCGCACGATGGCAATTCAAGCTCTTGTTGCGGCTCGTATCATCTATCTCTTGAGTATTAGTCAATTAGGGATTAGCTTGGCTAATTTCATAAGTCGAAAATCCACATCGATTACAAATGCACCAATTTTGATTGTAGGTATCGTTGCTGCTGCGATATTACAAATCATATTTAGCCAGTGGAATGTGATGAACCTACTATTTGAAACAGCACCGCTAACCCTAAATCAATGGTTAATTTGCTTATTACCAATGCTACCGATGATACCGCTGGCAATCTTTGTCAACTTTATCGAAAAACCTCGAACAAAACCTGTTAATCATCGCTAAACATTACTCGAAACAATCGGTTTTTGTACTGTTAGAACCGAACAAGGTGCGTGATGCACCACATAATTACTAACGCTACCTAAAAACATCTCAGTCAAACCACGACGACCTCGCCGACCAATTACGATTATTTCCGCATTCCAACTACGAGAAATATCGCAAATTTTCTTGCTTGGTTCGCCTATACTAAGATTGAATTCAGCTTTGACACCAGAAGAAATCGCTGATTCACATAAAGAACCCAGCCAGTTTTTTTTACCTTGCTTAAATTCTTCCCAAACTTTCAAACTCTTATTACGAGCTTCGTTGTTTAATTCTGAATTAAGCATAGTTGATTCCATAAACAAAGGGTCAAATAATGGCTCATTATCATATATAGATATAACGTGTAAAAACATCAAACTTCCATTCTTTGCCTTTGCCAAAGATACAGCTTCATCAACAATGTATTGAGTCATATCCGAATCGTCAATCGAAACCAAAATTTTTGTAGACATACTAAATTTGTTGTTAGGAGTTATAAATTAATAATTATAACTTTCTGAGGTTGGGTATAATTATTTAATCCAAAAAAGCTTAAAAACATTGATTTTTTCGGGCTTTCTCCCAGATATAAAGATCGGATTCAACAAAAATATGATTTGCGCTCCGTTAAATACCATGTAAGTAAGTGGGTCAAATTAAATATAAAACCTCACCCTCAATCCCTCTCCTTACTAAGGAGAGGGAAGCCGGAGGCAGGGTGAGGTCTCATCTTATATTTAATTACGCCTACCTACTTATGATAATTTAAGCTAATCATAAGTATTAATTTTTCATAGCAAATCTAGAAAAGTCAAAACTATTTTATATTTCTGTTCTCTTTATTTTATAAAACTTAGATAATTTTAACCATTAAAAAATCTAATCAAATAAATATAATAAATATAATTATTTTTCAAAAAGTAAAAATTTTGCACTATTCGCCGATAATTGATAATTGATAATTGATAATTGATAATTGATTATTCCACCTTTTTAGGTAACTCCAAGCAAAATATTGAACCTCGATCTAGTACGCTTTCTACGCTAATATTTCCCCCCATTAAAGTTACTAAATCTTTGACGATAGCTAATCCCAAACCCGTTCCTTCATATTGACGAGACATAGTATTATTTACTTGCCGAAATGCTTGAAAAATGTATTTAAAATCGATTTCAGAAATACCAATACCTGTATCTTTAACTGTTATAATAATTTGATCTTCGTTTATGTCTTGTAATTCAACTAACACACCACCAGTTTCGGTAAATTTAATTGCGTTATTAATTAAATTGATTAATATTTGTTGAAAACGAATCGGGTCGTTAATAACTTTTATATCTTGAATATTATAATTAAAATCTAAACTGATATTTTTTTGGTTAGCAAAAAAACGCATTTTTTCTATAATTATCTTGATTAACTCTCCCATATAAAATGGTTGCAGTTCGAGACTAAACTTGTCTTCTTGCAATTTGGCTAAGTCGAGCATACTGTTAATCAGCGTGAGTAACTGGCTGCCACTTTCTTTGATTGTTTCTACATACTTAATTATGAAATCAGATGTCAATTGATTTTCGTCTAGCTTGAATAAGAGTAGATCGGAAAAACCTAAAACTACGTTTAAAGGTGTACGCAATTCATGAGATAAAACCGTGATAATTTCCGATTTTACCTTTTCTGCTTGTTGCAATTTATAATTTTGCATTTCCATAAAATGCATTTTTTCTTCTGCTTGCTTGCGAGCGCTGATATCTCGTAACATCCAGCGTATGCCGATGCAGTTACCTTTTTTATCGCTAATAGCACTAGCAGTGATTTCACAATCAAATAAAATTTTACTATCGTTTTGTAAGCGGATTTCCCAGTTTTTTACTTGTTTTTGTGCGCTTAAACGGTGTAGTTGATTGCGAAATTCTCGACGTGCTTCTTGAGGAACAAAAGTAATTAAAAATTTATTAAAGTGTTTATTTTTCCCAACTGCTAGTAATTGCGATGCAGCTTGGTTAGCTTCGAGGATTTTACCGTAAGTATCTGTAACGAGATAGCCATCGGGAGCAAAATCGAATAATTCCTGATAGCGCTGCCGTTCTAATTCTACCTGTTGATGATATTCTTCTAACTCCTGTTTTTGGAATAATTCTTCTTGTGCTACGTGAAGCTCTTCTAAACTGTTATTTAACTGCTCAAAAGTTTCTTTGAGCAAATCATCTTGCTGCTCGGGTACTTCCGCAACACGATTTTGTAGTAAAGTAGTTTTATGACATATTTCATCAATTTGACTAACGAATTGGTCGTAATTCATATGTAAACTAATTTGTGATAACTTTGGTATTTAATTGAGTACTTATAGTGGCATAGTTTTTTTTACACAGCAACTGTTTGATTACTGATTTATTAAATATATATTCAATTAAAAGATACTACTTTCAGCATCGGCTTGCACAACTCAAGAAATTTTTAATTCAAAAAATTTACCGAATCAAACCCAATTGAAAAATCTCCCATAAATAAGTTAAAACTCATTTACAGGAGAAATTGTATTAGATAGTTAGTTTTTCGTTAGTTTCTACTTAGCTTCTATAATCAGATATAAAATTAATTATTTGGATTAATCTTCAGAACTTACGTAGCGATAACATAAAATACAGTGTTCCAGACATAAAGATCCCCCCAACCCCCCTTAAAAAGTGGGGCTTTGCGTAAGGATTAATCTTGAACAACCAAAATTGATTCAACCCAAACCTGTTCCCATAAATAAAGCCTTTGTAGTAATCCTATTTTTGCTTTTTGGTTAATAACTAATTTGCCTTCAGCAGTAGCGCTAAAGTCTTTACCTAAAATGAAACCTTTATTTATTAATTGTCTTGTAGCAAGCATGACACTATATTCTTTTAATTCAATGCAAGCCTCAAAATCGGGGAAATTTTCGCATATCCAGCTACCAGTTTGAGGAGAAAGTTCTGATACTTGAAGTATTGCTTTATTAGTAATTTTTCTAGCTTTTTCATAGCCTATTAAATCAACTAATTTCTGCTCGCAATCTATTACTGCATTTATATCTTGTTGCTTCAACAGGTTTGCGAATACTTCAACAATAAAATCTAAGTTTTTTATTTCGGAATCAGTTCCTTCCATCAGATATAAATATCCTTTTTTTGCTGTTTTGTTAACTTAATATTTAAGATAAACTTATAAAGTGAAAAAGTTGTGAAGATAAAAAAAGTTCTAATTTTAACCCAAGCTTAACAAATACGCTACTTGCTCGGATAAATTCATTGGATCGAAAGGTTTAGCAATAATTCCTTTCACTCCCATTTGAGCCAATCTATCTCTATCAAGTAAATCATCTTTAGCTGTGAGAAAAATGACTGGGATATTTTTGGTAAGGGAATTACTACGCAATTTTTCCAAAGTACTTAAGCCATCCATATCCGGCATCATCACATCTAAGAGGATGACATCAGGTTTTTTGCATTCGGCATTAATCAATCCTTCACTACCGGATTCTGCCGTGCAAACTTGCCAACCGCCGACTGCTTCAAGGCATAGTTTTGCGACTTCTCTGATATCTTCATCATCGTCAATAATGAGCATACACTTATTAATCATTCTACTCACCTCCTTTAATTTACGAATATAGCGCTTTTAATTTGAAATGGAATCGCTTTTAGCGTCATGTTTTGTTCATATTAAATAACATTAGTGGTAGAAAAATCGATAGAGATTCAAGTGCATAAGCCGATTAATTAAGCTTTGCAGTAAAAATTTTAATTCTCTGATAACAAATATAAGACTTACGCAGCGATAACGGTACCGGAGTGTGTTCCAGACATTCTAGATCCCCCCAACCCCCCGCTACATTGGGGGGCTTTTCGTAAGTCCTAAATTATTCAAAATTAATTTTAAAAAACAATTAATAGCTATTAATTAAAAAAAATTGATGTGTAGTTTCAAGATTAACTTTAATCCTTAATAGTGAAAATCTTGTGAAGGATAATAATTTTTAATTCTGCCCAATGCCCAATGCCCAATGCCCAATTAAATTAATTAAGTATTTCTTCTACCTGAAAAGTCAACTGCATGGGATCGAAAGGTTTAGCAATTGTTCCTGCTATTTTGAGTGTAGCAAATTTCTGTTTATCGGTATATTGAACTTTGGCAGTAAGTAAAATTACGGGGATTTTCTGAGTATTCGGATTTGACTGAAGCCCGTCTAAGGTAGCGATACCATCCATTTTAGGCATCATTACATCTAAGAGAATTGCATCTGGCTGTTCGGCTTGAGCTATTATTATACCTTCATTACCCGATATTGCAGTAAATACTTGCCAACTGCTCACCGCTTCAAAGGTAAGTTGAGCAACTTCGAGGATATCTTCATCATCATCAATAATTAGAATTTTTTTTGCACCCATTTGTGTTTATTCCCCCTTATTGCTTGAAACAAGCTGTTCGAGTAAATTAATGGTACGGTGTTCAAATTCTTCTGGCGTTATCCGTGCTTTAGTAAGTAATAAAGTTTTTCCTAGTTTTAGCCGTTTATGGTCTTTATCACTTAAGTCAAGAGAAGTATACACTACTAAAGGCATACTGCATAAACGTTTGTGGTGACGCAGACTATCTACGACATCAAAACCATTAATTTCTGGGAGTGCTAAATCTAAAACCATTAAATCGGGAAGTAAATGTAAACTCTGCTGTATTGCTTCTCTGCCTGTTTTGGCATGGTATGTTTCAATGTCGTGACGCTCAAATATAGAAATTATCACCTGTGCCAAGTCAATATCATCTTCTACTATTAAAACTTTGGTTTTTTGTCGCGCCGTAAGTTGATTTTCTAATTGATTTTCTAACTGGTTTTTTAAACTATTATCGTTAATTAACTTCTGCGAACTATTAGAATCAGTAGTTTTAATAGCTGCGGGAATCAATGCTTTTTCCTGCAATAAAGGCATTTTAAAGTAAAAACTACTGCCTCGATCTTCAGTACTCTGCGCCCATATAGATCCAGAATGTTGCTCGATAATACTGCGGCAAATAGCCAGCCCCAAACCAGTGCCGCCTTTTTTGCGAGAGTCAGAAGTATCTACTTGCTGAAAGCGTCCAAAAATTGATTCTAGTTTATCTTCTGGAATACCTCGCCCTTCGTCACGGATTTGGAAGACAATATGGGAATGGTTTTTATCTGATTCAATTTGGGCAGTTAACCATACTGTAGAACCTGGAGGTGAAAATTTGATCGCATTGCTGAGTAAATTAGTTAAAACTTGAATAATCCGATCGCAATCTGCCCAAATACGAGCGGATACGAGATTTACTGATAAATTTATTTCTGCTTTTTGTGCCATATTTCGCATCAATTCTACAGAATAATTTATCAGGCTGGCAGTATCGCAGATTTGCTTGTTCATTTCCACCTGCCTCGATTCGATGCGTTCGATATCGAGCATATCGTTAATTAAGCGTATTAGGCGATCGCTATTATTAACGGCAATTTGTAACATTCGCTGTGCCTGTTGGGGTTTTTCTTGCAATACTCCAGCAGCTAATAAACCTAATGAGCCGCGAATTGAAGTAAGGGGAGTGCGTAATTCATGGCTAACTACCGAGATAAATTCATCTTTGAGACGTTGAATTTCTCGACGTTGGCTAATATCTTTCATGAAACCATAATGCCCGCAAAACTCTTGCTTAGAGTCGTAGGCTTTCACCATCACCAGTACTTTGTCAAAAACCGAGCCGTCTTTACGGAGCGCTCTAACTTCAATTTCTGCTTTTTCTGAAGCTAACATTTTTTCGTAGGCTTTCCTGGCTTTTTCTCGGTCTTGTGGATGAACAGTTTGCTGCCAGTCGGTTCCCTTTATTTCTTCTGGCTGGTACCCGACTAAATCGGCGTATGCAGGATTAACATTCAAATAATTTCCCCGAGCATCCAATTTAGAAATACCTACTACCGCACTTTCTAATGCTTGATTTTGATTGCGAAGCTCTTCTTCTGCTTGCTTGCGCTCGGTAATATCCTGAATTTGCGAGATAAAATACAGCGGTTGATTGTGAATATCCCGTACTAAAGAAACGCTTAACAAAATCCAAACTATATTACCAAACTTATGAAAATAACGCTTCTCCATTTGGTAAGTGCTAATTTCACCTGCGAGCATTTGCCGCACGTAGTTTAAATCAACTTGCAAATCGTCGGGATGAGTAATTGCTTGAAAATTAGTTTTAATTAATTCCTGCTCTGAATAACCAATAATTTTGCACAAAGCCTGATTAACTTTCAACCAGCTACCATCGGGTGCAACTAAAGCCATACCAATTGATGCATATTTAAAAGCTTTGGAAAAATTTTGTTCGCTTTCTCGCAAAGCTGATTCTACTTTTTTGCGTTCGATATTTTCACTTATTAATTCGCTGTTTTTCGCTTCTAATTCCCTGGCGTATATGTGGGAACTTTGCATCAAATAAATTGCCCACTTTAACAGTACCGGAGTTATCAAACCATTGCTTAATATTTTAGGTAAAGGAGAATATTCTCCCTTAAAAAATGCAGGTTGGGGATAAACGCGAACTCGCCAGAATATGTTTCCAATATTAATTTCTTTCTCTTGACTCCATTGATTTTCGATGCGGTTTTCAAAATCAATATTAGAGCTACGGTAAATTTTCTTATTACCTTCAAAAACTTCTATAGCAAATTCCTGCTTAATTTTCTCGTCAAAAATCGTATCAATTAAAGACTGCGCGTGAAAAACACCTACTATAAATCCATCAAAATTATTAGGACTATTAAACGATTGCTCTTTTAATTCTGCTTTTGATTTATTTAAAAATAACGGTACAAAAATCAGAAAACCTTGACTTTCGCAAGGTAAAGTAACAGTAGACGTTAGTCGTGCATCTTGGCATTGCCGTGATTCTTGATAAACGCTGCGGGTTTCTTCAACTAATAAATTGAGCATTTCCATCGTTTTGTTATCCGAATTAGGAACAGCCCAACGGACACAATATTGATTATCTACCCATTCAAGCGCGTGGTAGCCAGCATAATCCCGTACATAATTTGTTGCATCTGCTTTCCACTCTTCAAAAGGAGTTTTTCGCACTTCCCAACGTTGAGCCATGCGAGTCAAGGCTAAAATACGAGTTTCGATATGGCTTGTAATTTCTTTACTAATATTTACTGCGGCTAATTCAATATGTTTTGTAGTATGGAAGCGCTGGTATATAAGCAGCCACTGCCAAAAGCACAAACTAATAATTAAAATTGCAATACCTATAAGTACTGGCATCATAAATTTTGCATATTTTTTATTTTGCTGGTAATGAATTTATTTATTGCAGGTGTAATAGCTTGAAACCAAAATTATTCTTCGTTGCCGAAGATGTAGAAACGCATTAGCGCTTAACGCAGCGTACCGTAGATATTACGTGCTTGAGTCTCTACAAACTTATTAAATAATGTATTTTGATGTAAATTATGATATTTTTATGACATTTATTCTTAATAACCACAAGCCATAAAATATCATTAACTAAGTATCGTAGCAATAGGCTCAATTTCAATCTGCGTCTAATTAGTTTTTTTTAACGCATTCTTTCCAACCGATTGGAAATACGAGTTACTAATTCCGAACCAATAATTGGTTTACAAAGGAAATCATCCGCACCAGCAGCAAACACTCGCTGCATTGTTTCTGCATCTGCATGAGCCGTAATAACAAGTATTAATAAGCTACTACATCGGGGATCGTTTCGTACTATACGGCAAAGTTCAATTCCGCTTAGAGAGGGCATTTCAACGTCAATAATTATCGCATTTGGATTTGCAGTTTCTAAGGTTTCCCAGAATTTTAGGGGATTATCTAAAGTCGAAACTTCAAAATTTTCTTGTCGTAATAAATTTGCTAACAAATCTAATATCTGACAATCATCATCTACAATTAGAATTCGATTCTTAACTTTGTTTTTAGTTTGCAACAAATTATCAATTGTTTTCAAGACTAAAGCGGTATCCGCAGGCTTTCGTAAAAAAGCTCTTCCTCCCAAACGTGCTATTCGTACCCGATAAAACAAATCATTTTCAGCTGTTAAAACCAGTACTGGTATAGTCGGTGTATGGCAGTTCAATTCAGCTAGTAATTTCAGTTCATCGACTTGATTCTCATCGGTAATATCAAGTATTACTGCATCAGGAGCTTGTTGATAAATCAATTTTCTAGCAAATTCTAAGTTTGTAGCTGCTTGATATTTCATTCTTGAATTAGCCACTGATTGACATAATTTTTGTACCAACAAACCATGTTTTTCAATGATTAATATTAAAGAAGGTTTGTCAGCTGTAGATAAATCGGAATCCGTATTTATTGCCAATTGGAATTCTTGACGCAATGTTATAACTAATTCCGAGAGATACAGCTTTTGGTTTTGAACTAAAGGTACTCTAAACTCTAGTAACTTTTCAATTTCACCAGCTAAATAAGAGCCATAATTAAAGCCAAACATTCCCAAACTACCTTTGAGCTTGTGAGCATTATGGTATGCTGTTGAAAATAATTCATTATCAAACTTATCTTGAAGCAAAAATCTTATTGCTTCTTCAATTGATATTAATAGATTATTTAACTTTTTTTTGCTTTTTATCCAAACATTAGCAGTAATATTTTGCACTTGCTGCTCTACATCAGAGGTTTTCGGGATAACAAGATTTTGTTGATAATCATAAATTATATTCGTGCCCTTATCTAACTTTTCTTCATTCTCTTTCGCGTTTATCTGCTTTATTTCTTTTAATCGATAACCAATACCGTATACTGTTTCTATTGGATCTTTAACTACTCCTGCTTTTTTCAACTTCATTCGCAATCCTTTAATATGCGCTCTTACAGTATTGTCTTCAGGAGCTTCTTCAAATGTCCAAAGTTGCTCGATAATTGCATCCAAACTAAATACGCGACGAGGATTGCGAAGGAAAAGCTCTAATAAACTATATTCTTTTGGCGTTAAATAAAGCGGTTTTTGTTTGTAAGTTACTTGGCAGGTACTAGGATCTAAATGCAGCCAACCCCATTTTAATTGTGCTGGTAAAGCTGGATTCCCCCGACGCAACAAAGCACGGATACGAGCCATCAATACCTGTAAATCAAAAGGTTTGGTAATGTAATCGTCAGCCCCAGCATCCAAACCAATAACTTTATTTGTACTGCTGTCTAGAGCGGTTAAAATAATAATCGGTGATAGAATATTGTGCGATCGCATTTGCCGAATCAAGCTTATTCCATCTAAATATGGCAGCATTACATCTAATATAATCAAATCGTAACAAAATCCGCTTGCTAACCGCCAACCTGCTTGACCATCTTTACATACATCCGCCTTATAATGTTGCTTACTTAAAGCCTTGACAATTGGCTCTAAAATCAATTCATCATCTTCAACTATTAAAACCCTCATAGAGCAAAAACTTGATTATTTTAAGCAGAGTTTGGTTTCAAAATTGCCAAATAACTAAGCTGTTACTTGCTATATCTAATGTATTTAATTTTACCGCTTTACAGAAGATCATATAATGTTATTCGTAAAATTTAATACTGTTGTCAAAATAAAAAGATTATCGAAAATATTTTAAACTGAATATAACTAAAATTTAAACTTGTAAGGGAATAGGGAATAGGGAATAGGGAGTAGGGAGTAGGGAGTAGGGAATAGGGAATAGGGAATAGGGAGTAGTATTTATTCTTCTTAAAAATTGTTTTATAAAGCTATTTTTCTTTCATAGGAGGCGTTCTAAACTTATGATTGAGACTTTTGGTAAGCCCTATATGCGCCTATAACAAATACTATTAGTGTTAAACAAGATATTATTTCTAAAATATCTACCGATACAGTACTATCCAAAATTAAATTATGTGCTTTAACGGTTGATAATTGTTTTTTATTAATTTCTCCGTTTTTATCTTGATAATCAAAGCTTAAATTGTAGGTTATAGGCGTACATATTATGCTAAAAGTTTTAATTATAAGCTTGAACTCCTCACTTTATTATTTGCCGTATAAATCGTCAACAAAATTGCAAATTCGATTCCAATGGTATTTTAAGAACATTTTGATATACTTTTTGCACCATCCTCAATACTGCGGGTGAATGGAATTAAAAATCTCATTGCTAACCGATAATTGCTAACTGATAACTGATAACTGAAAAAATGAATTCCGAATACAAAAAATCTTTAATCCCCGATTCAGCGCTTTCGATAGCTGGTTTAACTGACTATATCCAATTACTCTTAGAAGAAGATTCAATATTGCGACAAGTTTGGGTGACTGGTGAAGTTTCTAGCGCCAACAACCATCGTGCGGGATTATTTTTTACTTTAAAAGATACGGATGGCAATGCTTCTATTAAATGCATAACTTGGAAGAGTCAAATACCCAGACTTGCTCAAATGCCTACCGTCGGCGAGCAAATAATAGTTTTAGGCAGCATTCGACTGTATCCGGTGCGGGGAGAATATCAACTCAGCGTGTGGCAAGCAATACCCGCTGGTATAGGTTTACAGGCTTTACGTTTTCAGCAATTAAAAAACCGTTTGACAGCAGAAGGTTTATTTGATGAAGAAAGAAAACAGCCGCTTCCCACTCATCCGCAAACCATCGCCGTTGTCACTTCACCGACTGCTGCCGCTTGGGGTGACATTAGGAAAACACTTACATTTAGGTATCCCGGTTTACAGGTTTTATTTTCTCCAGCGACGGTACAGGGGGAGCAAGCACCGAATTCAATAGCCAAAGCAATTCAAAGAATAGAAAAAGATGGGCGTGCGGAAGTCTTGATATTAGGGCGCGGAGGAGGTGCGGTAGAAGAATTAGCTTGCTTTAACGACGAACGAGTAGTAAGAGCGATCGCCGAATGTTCGATCCCGATAATTACTGGTATCGGACATCAGCGGGATGAATCTTTAGCGGATTTAGCAGCAGACGCAAGCGTACATACTCCCACAGCAGCAGCGGAAATAGTAGTACCATCATTAGATGAATTGTATAGTCAACATTGCGATCGCATTGCGGCTTTATCTGAAGTCGTGAATTATTCGGTAGAAACTGCTCAAAACAAAATACAAACACTGCTTTATCGTTTGCAGCGATATCAATTAGATCAAAAACTCGATCAAGAAATAATTGCTTTAACTTGGAAGCGAGAAAAACTAGTGCAAGCAATGAATTCAAAATCGCAGCAAGCAAAGCAGAATTTGGAATTATTGCGACAAAAATTGATAACATTAAATCCCAGAGCAGTATTGCAACGCGGCTATGCAGTGGTAAGGCAAGAAAATGGAATTATTGCTCGCGATGCTTCGGATTTGGAAATAGGAGAAGAGTTATCAATCCAGTTGGGGAAAGGTGCAGCGAAAGTGAAAGTTATAGAAGTAAAAGGGAATGGGGAATAGGGAACAGGGAATGGGGAATTGACGGGGGTAGGTTTTGCTTTTGTAGCCGCATCTTTCAAGG
>CAYMZW010000119.1:0-16307 GCA_964395005.1 uncultured Rivularia sp. | reverse complement strand
TAGTTGATGGTGGTTAGTTGTTAGTTGGATACCCTCTGGATGAAAGTTGTTAGGAGTTAATAGTTATGAGTGAAGAGTTAGAAAACAGTGAAGAATTACAGAATGAGAAAACGGCACAATACCATCAGTTAGATATTTCTACCCCCTCTACCCCCTCTCCCCCCTCTCCCCCTCTCCCCCTCCCACAATCTTCCAACGAAGAGGGCTTAGAGGAACTTGCTTGGACTTTAGAAGCTTCGGTGGGTGAGTTTAAGTTGATTTTGGCTCGTTGCAATTATCTAAGATTGCGATCGCGATTGGTAAAACGGTTGCGACAGCTGACTGACATTGATGTGCGGGTTGTAAATTTAAAACGTACTGATAAGAGTCTTTATGGAATGATTGCCTCTGAAGTGAAGGATAATCCAACCGATGCTTTAATGGTTTTTTACTTAGAGTCGGTGGATGATTTAAAACAAATGTTGAGTGCTACTAATCAGGTGCGGGAGGAGTTTCGCAAGCGGTTTGACTTTCCGGTTGTGCTGTGGGTGACTGATGAAGTGCTGCCGCAGTTGGTGCGCTCTGCAAGCGATTTCGAGAGTTGGGCTACTACTACCGAATTTGCGATCGCGACAAACGAATTAACTGCAACTTTGAAGGAAGACACCGATGCATTATTTGCGACAGCTTTAGCCGCAGATGCTTATTGCTTGGGTTGGCAAATGGGATATCTGCGTCGCCGAGAGGTGACTACTGCACTACAAGATTTACAGGGTAGGAAATATAAATTAGAACCAGCACTAAAAGCTAGTGTAGAGTTCGTCTTAGGACAAAATGCTTATTTAACAAATGAGATAGAGCAAGCTTTGACATACTATCATCAAAGTTTAGCTTACTGGCAAAGTATTTCATCCCCGCTTCTCCCCATCTCTTCTCCCCTCTTACCAAATTCAAAATTCCGCATGGGAGTAATTTTGTTTTATATCGGGTTATGCTATTTCCAGCAAGCTCAAAGATATCGCTTAAAATCTATTAATTATTTACAAGAAGCACATATTTATTTTCAGCAGAGTATTGATATTTTTATTCAAGCCAATCGTCCTAATTTAGTAGCAAAATTTATCAATCCTTTGGGCGAAGTATTACAGCGTTTAGAGGATTGGAAAGAATTAGAAGTTGTTGCTCAACAGTCTTTAGATTTGCAGCAATTATATGGAAATCCTTTAAGAGTAGCACAAGCTTACGGCTTTTTAGCGGAAGTTTCATCGAGCAAGAATCAATATGCTCAAACTAAACAATATGCTTATAAAGCATTACACAATATAGCGAAAGCTCCATCAGCACAATTGCAACATCGTGCTTTATATTTACTTTTATTAGCAATAGCAGAAACACATTTAGAACAAAAACCGCAAGCCGTTAAGCATTTACAGATGGCGAGGGAAATTGGTTCTCAAGATAACCCACATCAATATATTCGTGTATTACAGGCTTTGCAAAAAGTTTATTGGGAACAACATCGTTATTTAGAAGCATTTCGCGTTAAATTAGAACAGCGTTCTATCGAACAACAATATGGTTTTAGAGCATTTATTGGAGCAGGAATAATTCAACCGCAAAGACAAGCAAAGTTAATTGTAGAAACATTACATACATCTTCCATCCAGGCAGCATCTGTATTAGAAACAGTTGCACCAGAAATGACTGCATCCGGTAGAGGAAAAGACGTACAGAAGTTAGTAGAAAAAATTGCCCGCCCCGACAGCAAAATGATAGTAATTCATGGATATTCTGGTGTAGGTAAAAGTTCCTTAGTGCAGGCAGGATTAGTACCAGCTTTAAAGCATAATTCTATTGGCTTACAACAGATAGTGCCTATCAATATAAGAACTTACACTAATTGGGTATCAGAGTTAGGAAAACTATTACTTCAGGCTTTAAAATGTAAAGGAATCCAATTAAGAACAGAAGAGGAAATAAGAAAAAAAACCTATCATTTTCCATTCTCTAATCCCGAATCACCAGAAGATATATTAGAATTATTGCGACAAAGTGAATGGCGTAATTTACGAATAGTATTAATTTTTGACCAATTTGAGGAATTCTTCTTTGTTTATGATTCAACCGATCAAAGAAGGAATTTTTTTGAATTCATGGGAGAGTGCTTAAATATTTTAAGCGTCAAAGTTGTTTTATCATTGAGAGAAGATTACCTACATTATTTACTAGAATGCAATTGCTTATCGAGTATGAATATTATCAATAATGACATTCTCAGTAAAAACATTCTTTATAAATTAGATAACTTTGCCTCCTCAGATGCAAAATCATTAATTGAACGTTTAACAAAACATTCTAATTTTCACTTAGAAACAAGTTTAATAGAGCAATTAGTGCAAGATTTATCAGCTAAATACGGAGAAGTGCGTCCAATTGAATTACAAGTAGTCGGAGCGCAACTGCAAACAGAAAATATTACTACACTAATTCAATATGAAAATTGTGGTCCGAAAGAAGAATTAGTCAAACGCTACATGAAAGAAGTTGTAGAAGACTGCGGCGAAATTAATCGTCAAGTTGCAGAACTAATATTATATTTACTCACAGATGAAAAAGGAACTCGTCCGCTAAAAACTCGTTCGGAACTAGAAAGAGACTTACGAGCATTATCTTTAGAAGAATTAAGCAAAGAAACCGATCAATTAGACTTAGTACTAAGAATTTTTGTAGAAGCAGGCATAGTAGTTTTGATACCCGAAAATCCCGCCGATAGATATCAACTCGTACACGATTACTTAGCCGCATTTATACAGAAACAGCAAAAACCAAAAATCAACGAGCTAATTGCAGAATTAAAAAAAGAAAGAAACCAAAGAAAACTCAGCGAAGACAAACTTAATCGCATTTACCAAAAAGCATTATTTGCAGCATTAGTAGGTTTGGGAATATGGATTTTACTAACAG
Organism: uncultured Rivularia sp.; assembly: GCA_964395005.1. Taxonomy (GTDB): domain Bacteria; phylum Cyanobacteriota; class Cyanobacteriia; order Cyanobacteriales; family Nostocaceae; genus Rivularia. The sequence continues at coordinate 13,364 of CAYMZW010000119.1, read as the reverse complement.
CAGTTACCATCGGATTTACTTGGGAGTAAACAGTTAACAGTGAACAGTGAACAGTGAACAGTTATCAGTTAACATCTGTAGGTTGGGTTAGGTTCACACTAGATATAGTAAGATAGCAAATAATTAATATTTGAACCGTAACCCAACATTCAATTATTAATAGTTGATAATACAGGCTGTAGGTTGGGTTAGGTTCACAGCAGATATAGTAAGATAGGGAATAATTTATGTTTGAACCGTAACCCAACATTCAATTATCAATAGTTAATAAGTATAATACACTCGGCAAAACCTCACCCCGCCCTCCGGGCACCCCTCTCCTTATAAAGGAGAAGGGAAGAAGAAAGATTGCAGTTGGCTGTATTGTAGACTGCTCACTGATGATCCACACCCTCCGGGTGAACAACTGCTAACTGCGAACTGTTCACTGTTCACTGTTCACTGTAAACTGTTTAATGTAGTTTCCTTGCTGCTGATGGATAAGTTATTGGATGAAGCTGGCTCGCGAGAAATTGCTGAACAAATCGAAACTAAGGCTAAAAAACCTTTTGACAATGCTTATAAAGCGGTATTGGCTACCGAAGGTGCTGTTTACGCTCAAGGTTTTCTGATTCTCAAACGTAAGTCTTATCAACTTCTCGAACACGCTTGGATAGAAATAGATTCGCGAATACTCGATCCAAATTTACCGCATTTAACTAAGGAATCTCAAGAAATGTGGTATTTTACAGCACAAACTTTTACCGTCAAAAAACTTAAAAGGATAATTGAAGAGTCAAAAGAAGATTACCCAGAAGACGATCCATTGCCAATTTACGGTGATGCACCTTATGAATATTATGGAGAAGTAATGTTAGGTGGTAAAGAATATTTATCAGCTTACGAATTAGCCGCTGCTAAATACGAAGAACTTAATCAACCGAATATTGAAAATAATTGATAATTGGTAATTGATAATTGATAATTGATAATTGATAATTGATAATTGATAATTGATAATTGACTCAGTTCGATTTTCCATCGCTACCAAAGTATTCTCGGTATCCTCAAATTTTATCTTCACGAATATCAAAAGATATTGCAACTCGGTTTTTATAAGCTTCTCCCATTAACTTTCCTTCGTCACAAAATTCAAATACAACAGTTGTATCGTTGCTGGTAACTGAAATCATACATCCTGTAAATACAATTACAAGATATTTAATCCAAAAGTAAATAAATAACAACTCAGAATTGAGATAAAAACAATAATAGAAATCAATTATCATCATTAAACATGATAAATGAGCTATTTATTTATCAAATGTATCTTTATGTACTTGACAAAATACAGGATAAACTACTCTAGACATATAAAATAATAGCGAATTCTAGTTTATCGTAGCGTGACTTATGGATAGAAGACAATTGCTCAAAAAGGGATTATTTGCAGCTAGTGGAGTTGCTGCAAGTTCTTTGTTTGGCTGTGATTCATTAACCTCAGCAACAAAAGAAAAAGGTAAAACAAAATGGGGTTATATTGGTGAAAAAGGGCCTGATAATTGGGGAAGTCTGTCATCAGATTATCAAGTTTGTCAGTCGGGTAAAACTCAATCTCCAGTTAATCTTAAAGCAGCAGTTGATGCGGATTTACCAGAGTTAAAAATAGATTATAAGGATACTCCTCTTCGTATTATTAATAATGGTCATACTATTCAGGTAAATTATCAACCGGGAAGCTTTTTAACTCTTGATAATGAACCATTTGAGTTACTACAATTCCACTTCCATCATCCTAGCGAGCATAAGGTTGAGGGAGAACCGTTACCGATGGAATTGCATTTAGTTCATAAGAATCAAAAAGGAGATTTGGCTGTTGTAGGTGTTTTTCTTAAAGAAGGTGAAGTAAACCCAACTTTACAAAAAATTTGGCAAGTAATGCCAATGAAAGAAAGTGGTGAAAAAACGGTATCTAACGTAAATATTAATGCCTCTAATTTATTACCAGAAGATCGAGATTATTATCGTTATTTCGGTTCTTTGACTACACCTCCTTGTTCGGAAACAGTTAACTGGATTGTTTTAAAAGAACCTGTAGAAATTTCTTCTCCACAAGTAAAAAAGTTTGCACAAGTATTTCCCATGAATGCAAGGCCAGTACAAGTAGTTAAACGGAGATTTTTGCTGGAGTAGATTTATCAGTTAACAGTGAACAGTGAACAGTTATCAATTACCAGTCATCAATTACTAAAAAACTCCTAATTCCTAACTCCTAACTCCTAACTCCTAACTCCTAATTCCTAACTCCTAATTCCTAACTCTTAATTCCTAACTATGGAGACGTAGCACTGCTACGTCTCTACATTCCTAACTCAATTTTTGTTTAATTTCTTCTGCTAATTTATCTAGTGCAACTTCGATTTGTTCTCCTGATTTTAAGTCTTTCAAACTGGATTTTTGTGCGGCGGCTTCTTCGGCACCAATAATTACACAAAACTGAATTCCTTGTTTGTCGGCGGCTTGAAACTGTTTGCCCAAACCGCGTTTATCAAAGCTGGTAATTACGTTAATTCCTGCTTTACGCAATTGTTGAGATACTTTTAAATAAACTGGCATCAATTCGGCTTGTAAATTAACTACCATTACCTGTGCTGGTGTTGCAGATAAACTTTTTAGAATATCGGCTTTCAATAATCTACTCATCAACCGAGTTAAGCCGATGGAAATACCAACACCGGGCATTTTTTCTCCTAAAAATGTCCCTACTAATTCTTCGTATCTACCACCAGAGCATATACTTCCTAACGCTTCATGTCCTAACAAAGTTGTTTCGTAAACGGTGCCGGTATAATAATCTAAACCGCGAGCGATCGCCAAGTCAATACAGTAACGATTGTCGGCAACTCCTAAATCTCTAACTCCGGAAATAACGGTTTCTAATTCACTTAAACCATGATTAAATTGTTCGGCTTCTGACATACTTTCGGCAAGATGTTTTAGTTTGCTCAAAACTTCATCAACCGAACCTTTTATATTCACAAAATCAATAATTTTATCCGTTTGTTCGGCTGAAATACCTTGTTTTTCTAACTCTTTTTTGACTTTAGCTTCGCCAATTTTCTCTAAATTATCAATTATCCCTACACAGGTTTTAATTTTATCTTCGGTAACGCCAACTGATTTAAAGAAACCTGTTAAAACCTTGCGGTTATTGATCCGAATCAAAAAATCACCAATATTTACCGCTTCAAATATTTCCGAGATAATTGCAGGCATTTGAGCATCATAAAGTAAACTCAATTCCCGACGAGCAATAACGTCAATATCGCACTGACGAAACTGGCGAAAACGTCCATCTTTTGCTCTTTCACCGCGAAATACCACATCCATTTGATAGCGAGCAAAAGGGAAAGTTAAATTATTTAAATTTCTGGCAATATAAGCCGCTAAAGGAACAGTTTGATCGAACTTTAAAGCTCTAGCTTCCGAATTATTATCATCGGATTTACTTTTACCAGATTCTTCTTTTTCAGCTTGTTTATTCGGCGGTAAAATCGGACTAATACCGTAAACAATATTATCACCTTGATTTCCCTTCGCTTGTAAAACCTCCAAACGTTCTACAGCAGGAGTTTCAATCGGCGTAAATCCGTAACTTTCATAAACTTTACGGATAGTATCCATCAAATAAGATTCCAAGCGCTTTTCACCAGGTAAAAATTCAGGAAAACCGCTGGGATTTGAATAGTTTATTTTTTCAGATTTTGGCATAATTAATCAGTGAACAGTGAACAGTGAACAGTTATCAGGGCATTGGGCATGGGGCATGGGGCATGGCAAAAGCATATTATAAGGTTAGTAGTGAGGACTTTAGTCCTTTGATAACAGGGTTAAAACCCTTACTACGAACTTTGCTATTTTATAGTCTTGCCTACCCATTGGTAACTGCTCACTGCTCACTGATAACTGCTCACTGCTCACTGATAACTGCTCACTGCTCACTGATAATTGCTCACTGCTCAAACCACCACGGATTGTAGTTGTCATCAGTTTTGATCAAAAATGCTTTTTTGCGGATAAATCTTGTTAATGCTGATGCACCCATGCGGGAAGCTCCTAAACCCGAAAATTTAAAGGCGTTTTTCTCGGCTTCGTGCGTTATCTGTGTTAAACCTGCGTCGTTGATACTTATAGCACCTGCATCTATTTGACGGGCTATTTGTAATGCTTCGTCTCGCGATTCGGCAAATACTGCGGCACTTAATCCATAATAGGTGTCGTTTGCTAATTCTATGGCTTCTTCTACTGTAGAAAAGGACATGATTGGCATTATAGGACCAAATGTTTCTTCGTTCATTAATTTCATGTCGTGATTTACTTCGGTGATTACTGTGGGGTGACACCACCAACCACCACCGATTTCTTCAGCTTCACCACCGCAGTGAATTACTGCACCTTTTTCTACTGCATCTTGTAAATGTTCGTTGATAATTGCTGCTTGTCTTTCTGAAATAATTGGACCAATTTCTCCATCTAATGTAGGATAAGCCAGGTTTAATTTATGTGCTTTGGCTACAATTTTATGATAAAAATCTTCGTAAATATTCCGATCAACATAAATTCTTTCGATTGACAAACATGATTGCCCGCTGTTAACTACGGAACCCCATAATATAGCAGAAGTTGCTAACTCTATATCTGCCGATTCTAATACAATTGCAGCATCTTTTCCTCCTAATTCTAAAAAAGCCGGAATGAAACGTTGGGCTGCGGCGATCGCTACTTGTTGTCCGGTTTCGACGCTACCTGTAAAGCATACCAGGTCTACATTTTCAATCAAAGCTGCTCCTGTTTTGCCATCTCCTTCAATAAAGGTTAATACATCCCGCAGTTTGGGAATATTGCTAATTGCATTCATTAAAGGAGCCATAAATCTTGGCGTAAGTTCGCTGGGTTTCACAACTACCGCGCAACCTGCTAATAATGCCGGAATAGTATCAATTGTAGATAATAATAAAGGAAAATTCCAAGGACTGATAACGCCGACTAAAGAATAAGGTACCCCCGTTTGTTGGAAATTAATAAACGAAATAGAAGTTCCTTTTTCAGTTTCTTGTAATAATTTTGAACTTAGCCGACACCATCTTTCAATACTCGAAAAAAAAGAATCAATTTCTAACTTTGATTCTCGAAATCTACCCGTGTCAATTGTCAAAGCTTCCGTCAATTCATCTCGATTTGAGTATATAGTATCTTTCAATTCTAATAAAGCATCAATTCTTACATTTAAACCCAAATCAAACCAACTTTGTTGTGCCCTCCGCAAACGATTGCATTGCTGTACTAAAAGCTTCTCTGGTGGAGGTACAATTACGTAATCATATTTTCCCGTGCGGGGGTTGCGGATTTCAATTGGTTTGGACATTCTCGAAGAAGTTAGGAATTAGGAATTAAAAGTTAGGAGTTAAGAGGCGCGGAGTGAGATGAAGAAAGCTTTAGTACGCTTTGGTACGCAATGCCTATTTCTGACTCTACTCTTTGAGCTTTAATTTATTGATAAATCGGCTCCCGGCTGCCATGTTTCACCGGCACCGATTTCTGTAAGCACTATACCGCGATAGTTAATAAATTTAAACTCGATTTATAGTAGTTAATTGGTTTGAAGGTAGATGGTTTTTATCTTCCCCCATAGTTTGAAGCAATCACGTCAGTTTTATATCTTATTATTAATGTTGATTGAATTTATCGAATGAATATAGTAAATTTATCAATACTAGATTTTAATTTGAGTTAACAAATAGTCTTAACTGAAATTGACAAAATATTATAACGCCTAAATTTTTACTTGATAATGTATTAACCAATAGTCAAAAAATTTAGCCGATAAAAAATTCTCAACAGTCTAAAACTATTGCGTTAAGCGGTTAGGTTGTATCTATGTCAATTTTTTTCACTGTAGGAATTATGTGGAGAACGTACTTAGTATTATCTTCGTTAAATGTTCTTGAAAAAAGGGCGCATTTTGCGAAGGAATTAGAAAAGAAATAAAGCATTAAAAGTATATAGTGAAAGGTTTATGACTAATTCCTCTTCTGAATCGAGAGATTTTTTCATCATCGGTATAGGAGCTTCAGCAGGAGGCGTACAGGCTTTAGAAGCTTTTTTCAGTAATCTACCCGATCATCCTGGTGCTGCTTTTGTGGTGATACAGCATTTGTCTCCCGACTATAAAAGCATGATGGCGCAAATAATTCAAAGAAAGACTCAATTACCCGTTAATGAAATTGTAGATGGAGTTGTTTTAGAGCCAAGTCATGCTTATGTTTTACCTCCAGGTAAATTTGTAACTGTCAAAAACGGACAGTTGCGTTTGCAAAAAAGAAATCGTTCTTTTGGCTATCCCGTCAATAAGTTTTTTCAATCCGCAGCCCAAGAATGGGGTGAAAAAGTTGTGGGAATTGTGCTATCTGGAACCGGAAATGATGGTACTGAAGGGTTAAGAAAAATTAGTGAAGCTGGCGGTATTGGTTTGGTGCAGTCGCCAGAAACTGCTCAATTTAATTCTATGCCTAGTAGTGCGATTCCTTCTGGGTTAGTTGATGAAATTCTTTCTCCTCAAGATTTAGCCCGTACTGTTTTTGAATTAATTCGCTTTTCACGCAAAAATCCTTCTATTTCGCCGCAGGATATCACTTTAATTGATACCGATCGATTACAGCAAATTTTAAATTTACTTGCCGAGCATGAAGATATTGATTTTTCTCATTATAAAATAAGTACTCTTGCCAGACGGATACATAGGCGTAGTGCTTTAACTAATAGCAACAATCTGAAAAATTATATTGATTTATTAGAAGATTCCGAAGAAGAAAAAAAATTATTGCGTCAAGACTTACTCATCGGCGCTACCTGCTTTTTTCGCGATCGCCCTGCATGGCAATATGTACAAGAGGAAATATTACCGCAGATAGTAGCCGAAATCCAGCCGCAGCAGCAATTAAGAGTTTGGGTATCGGCTTGTGCCACGGGAGAAGAAGCCTACACGATGGCAATACTGGTTAATGAAGCAATAGAAAAAAGCGGTAAATTACTACACGTAAAAGTATTCGCCACCGATGTAGATACCAAGGCTTTAGAAGTTGCAGCAAGAGGAGTTTATCCCGAAAGCATCAGTCATGATATACCCGCCGAACTTTTAGAAAAATATTTTGTTCATAATGGCGATCGCTATCAAGTAAAGCATTTTTTGCGGGAAATGCTAATCATTGCACCCCACGATTTAACTAAGAATGCCGGTTTTTCTAAAATGCATTTGGTTAGCTGCCGCAACGTACTAATTTATATGCAGCCACACCTCCAGCAGCAAGTATTGCGACTGCTACATTTTGCCATAGCTTCTAGTGGTACTTTATTTTTAGGTAGCTCGGAAACTCTAGGGGATTTAACCGAAGAATTTATCCCCCTCAATTCCAAATGGAAGGTTTTCCGCAAAAAACGAGATATTCCTTTATCTTTCGCACCTTTAGCGCGACAGCCAATTATAACGCCAGTTCCTTCAAATATACGTGCGAAAACTAGACAAAATCAATTCGATCGGGTATTAGGAGAAGTATTTAAATACTGCTTAGCAGAAAGACAAATAACCTGCGTACTGGTTAATCGCGATTCGCAAATGGTAAGAGTATTTCATAACTCTGCTAGATTACTGGATTATCCGGTGGGTGAAGCGATGTTAGATATTACCGAAATTATTCACCCCAGCTTGAAATTACCTTTATCTACAGCATTGCACCGTGCTAAACGCGATAGGGAAGCTGTTTTATATACGGGAATTAAATTAAATCGCGGTGAAGGAGAAGAAAACATCAGCTTAAAAGCTGGAATGGATACCATAAGCAGCAGCCTTGAAGAATTTGTGATTGTGGTATTAGAAATTGAAAACCAAGTATCTGTAGCGAATAATCCCGCACTACGTTTTGAAGTTGATACCGAAGCCGCACATCAAATTACCGAACTTGAATACGAGCTACAGCAAACTCGGGAAAATTTACAGGTAACAATTGAAGAGCTTGAAACTACTAACGAAGAACAACAAGCAACCAACGAAGAACTTTTAGCTAGTAACGAAGAACTGCAAAGTACCAACGAAGAACTACAGTCAGTTAATGAAGAATTATATACGATAAATGCCGAATATCAATCAAAAATTCAAGAATTAACTCAACTTAATAACGATATAGATAATCTACTCCGCTCTACCGATATTGGCGTAGTATTCCTCGATCGCGAACTGAATATTCGTAAATTTACACCCGCAGCAACCCGCGCTATCAATATTAGAGCATCAGATTTAGAACGCCCTTTAGCGCATTTTACCCACAATTTAGATTGTCCCAACTTAATTGAAATCTTACAAAACGTAGTAGAAACCGGAGTTGCTAACGAATACGAAGTCAGCATTACTACTACTAACGAAAAGTTGTTAATGCGCGTCAATATATATCTAAGAGAAGATGGTAGAAACGACGGTGTAGTGCTGACTTTTGTAAATATCAACGAACTCAAAAAAGTACAGCAGCAGCTACATCAAGCAAATGTTTTATTAGAAAACTTATACGTTACAAGTCCAGTAGGTTTGAGTTTACACGACCAAGACTTAAAATATTTACGAATTAATCAAACTTTAGCCGATATCAACGGTATGTCTATTTCCCAACATATCGGTAAAACCGTCACGAAAATACCATCCGATTTAGCCGAAGGGATAGAATTAAGTTTGCGTCAGGTAGTTGAAACGGGTAGAGCAATTTGCGATGTTGAAATTACTGGCAAAACCAAAGACAAACCCGATATAGAAAGATGTTGGACTGCAAGTTATTATCCGGTAAAATTACTTGATGGTACCCGTGGAGTCGGAACCGTAATTACTGAAATCACCGAAAGAAAGCGCACCCAACAAGAATTATTGCGTCAAAATCAAGCTTTAGAAGATGCGATCGCGGTAGCCCAAGCAGCAGATTCAGCAAACCAAGCCAAAAGCGAATTCCTAGCAAATATCAGCCACGAAATCCGCACTCCAATGAATGCAGTATTAGGTGTAAGTCAATTATTGGCATACACCGAATTGAATGCTAGACAAAGCAGCTTGTTAATAAAACTTAGAAGTAACGGTGAAAGGTTATTAGAAATTATCAACGATGTTCTCGATTTATCCAAAATTGAAGCTAGGGAACTGCGGTTAAGTAGAAACCCGTTTAATATAGATAATATTCGCGAAAATTTAATCAATTTATTTGCCACTCAAGCTGAAGAAAAAGGACTTCAATTTGACATTGAAATTGCATCCGATGTTCCCAGAAACTTAATCGGCGATGATTTTCGTTTGCAACAGGTATTAAGTAATTTGATCGGTAACGCCATTAAATTTACCGAAAATGGATTCGTATTAGTTAATATAAATTGCAATGACACTTTAGATCGAGTTCAATCCTCAGTAAAACTGCATTTTAGCGTTAGAGATTCCGGTATTGGAATCGATCCGAATTTACAAGAAAACTTATTTAAACCATTTACTCAAGCCGACGGTTCCACAACTCGTAAATATGGCGGAACTGGTTTAGGATTAACTATTTGCAGACGGATTGTAGACTTAATGGGCGGAAAAATAGGTGTTGAAAGTCAGCCGGAAAATGGTTCTACATTTTTGTTTACAGTTAGCTTTGATATAGCCGAAAATATCATACAGCCAAACTTGCAACCAACCGCCACAAAAAACGATTCTTCCGCAGTCAAAACCCTCAAAATATTAATAGTAGAAGATTATGCAGACAACCGCGAAATAGTAACATTGATGCTAGAAGAATTAGGCTATCAAGCTCAAGCAGTCAATGACGGGCAACAAGCCCTCGATAAACTAGCCCAAAGCGACTACGACGTAATTTTAATGGACTGTCAAATGCCTGTAATGGACGGTTATGAAGCCACTCGTCAATTGCGTCAGCGGGAAGGGGAACAGCGTCATACTATAATTATCGGCTTAACCGCAAATGCGATGTATGACGATAGGGAAAAATGTTTAAATGCTGGTATGGATGATTATTTGAGCAAACCCGTGATGATGGAAGATTTACAACGGGTTTTGAGAAATATTGAAAAATGAAGAATTAGAGCAGGTTATTCACATTTATCAGTGTTAACGAACAGTTATCAATTATCAATTATCAATTAACAATTAACAATTTATTTTAATCAGTTCGTAGTAGCGCTTGAGCGCATCCGGATTCAGAAGTGTTCAAGCGCTAATACGAACATTCTTTACAATCCACCCCATAGTGCTTTAACTAACTTATCCGTTAATTCCGTTCCCAATATTTGCTCTGCCATCTTATTACCGGGATCGTTTTCAGCACTTTTACGACGTATAAATAAATCGCGATCTGTTAAACTAGTCCGTATATTTTCGGGTACTGATGTTGCTTCATCTACCCATTTTAGCCAGCGTAGGATTGTTTCATCAGCAACGGTACGAATTAGATTTAAAGAATCATCATTTGGTAAACAGGTATAACACAAACTTGTAGGCGATTGGAAAGAGCGAATGTAAGCGCTTTGACTCACAAATGGTGTTAAAACGGGATTTTTTTGCAATTTTAAAAATGTCTCGTTTACAGGTTCGTAATAATGTTTAACATATTCAAGGTTAGTGTAAAGATCGGTACGAGGAATATAATCTATATAAAAGAAAATATTAGGAAGGGTACCGAATTCAAAGGCTAAATGGGGAACTTGAACATGGGAACTCAACCAAGTTGTTAAGCGCATAGTATTAAAATTCGATTTTCCCGGATTTCCCAACCAAGAATGCACCAACCAATCAATCTCTTCTCCTTTAAAAGTATTCAACGAACCTTTTAAATTACCATCTTGACTGCTGTATTCTTGTAAATCTTGAGTAGATGTTTGTGGGTGTAATTCAAAACGTGTTTCTATTTTCTGTCTTAACTCGCAGGTGATTCCCCACAACTGTTCAAAAACATATTTATTATCTACCATTGGTTTATTCCATTTTTTAACTATTACGTTTATATAATAAAGGATGTTTCAAAAGTATTCGACGAATAAAATATTTTCGAGTTGCAGACGCTACTATACGGATAAAGCCCACAGAGATGAATTAGAAAGGATAAATATGAATAAAACTCTACTCATCGGAGTTACTGGCGGTACTGGTGGAAATGTAATTAAAGGTTTTCTGGAACAAGGAATAACCAATTTACGCGCTATTACTCGCAAAATTGATTTAAATCGTCCAACTTTAAAACTAATAAACGATGCCGGAATTGAGCTATTTGAAGCGAATCTTGATGATGAAAACTCTTTAGAAGCAGCTTTTGCAGATGTTGAAGCGGTTTATTGTCACGCTACCGCACCCGATACAGCCAAACCCCAACCAGAAGAAATTGCTAGAGCGAAAACTGTTGTAAGAATTGCAAAACAAGCTCAAATAAAACACTTTGTTTATAATTCTGCTGGCGGAGTGGATCGAAATACCAAAGTAAGCCACATACAGCAAAAAGCTCAAATAGAACAAATTATTAAAGCTGCAAATTTACCGGCAACTATGTTACGTGCTTGCTTGTTTATGGAAGAATTTTGGAAGAAATATACCCGCCCAGGTATCCTAAAAGGTACTTTTAGATTTTCCATTCAACCAGATAAACCCCTACATTTAATTACAACCAAAGATATGGGCAGAGTTGCTGCTTATGTAATCAAAAATCCTGAAAAATATATTGGTAAAGAAATCGAACTTGCAGGTGATGTATTAACCCCTCAACAGATGGCGATCGCCTTTTCTAAAGCACAGCAAACTAAAGTTATTCATCAGGAAGTTCCCCCCTGGATATTTTTATTGTTTTTGCAAAAAGAACTTTACAATATCATTCAATTTTATCGAAATCAAGGTTATCAAGCCGATGTTAACCAACTAAGAGAAGAATTTCCCGGATTGCTGACAACCTTTGAAGAATTTCTGCAACAAACCGATTGGGGAAATAAAGAATTAACTTATGAAACAATGAACAGTTATCAGTTAACAGTTAACAGTTAACAGTTAACAGTTATCAATTAAATCTATTCCCTATTTCCTACTCCCTACTCCCTACTCCCTAAATCAATTCACTTTCCTCGCTGAAGCATTACTATGTGATAATAAAATTTCATCAACTTTTTCTAAAGTCAAATTTTGTCGTTCTGCTAATTCTTTAACTTCCCGAGTAATTACTTGAATTTGAGTTGAATCTAAGTTTAATCCTAGCTCATTCATGCGATGAGTTAGAGCATGGGAACCTGTAAGTTTATGATTGATTAATACTCTTCTAGTTAAGCCAAAATCAGTAGGAGAAATTTGTTCGTAGGTATTCGAGTTATTTAAGATTGCTTTTGTATGTACTCCGGCTTTATGAGTAAAGGCATACTCACCAACTATATAATGATTAAAGGGGATTTCGATTCCCAGTTTATTCGCTACAATTTGATGTAAATTTAATAGATTATTTAAGTTATATTTATTACGTAAAGCTTCAGAGTCAAAGGTGTATAAACGAGCAATTAAACCAGCCAAAGGAGTAATTCCATTTCTTTCGCCAATTCCTAATACCGATGTATCCAGATGGGTTGCACCAGCTTCAAAAGCTGCATAACTGTTTGCGATCGCGCATCCGGTATCGTTATGAGCATGAAACTCGATATCTTGAGAAAAACACTGATGTAAAGTCTGTACTAATTGAGAAACTTGTTGTGGTGTGGCAACACCAACGGTATCGGAAATTCCCAAACGATTAACAATTCCTAATTCTGCTATAGCAAGATAAACTTTGAGCAAATCTGGTAGGGAACTTCGGAAAGAATCTTCTGTCGAAAAACGTAGTTCTGTTTCAGGGCTTTGTTGATGAATAAAGCTAATAACTTCACTGGCAATATCAATTATTTGATTAATTTCTTTACCATGACCAAATTTACGCAAAAGTGGAGAGGTTGCCATAAATATATTAATACCATCAACCCCCGTATCTAAAGCTTTTTTCGCATCATCTAAATTACAGCGGATGTGTGTTAAGACTTTTGATTGAAAGCCATTATTAGCTAAAGTTCGACAATCTTTATAGGATTGAGGAGAGGCACAAGGTGATGTAACTTCTATATATTCTACTCCGAAAGCATCAAGTTCTCTGGCAATTTCAATTTTATCTTGAGTAGAAAAGTTAGCATAGCAAGATTGTTCGCCTTCACGCAAAGTAGAGTCAATAATCGCTAATTTATTGAATAACATTAACTATATTTCATAACAGCTTAATTTATTTTACAACAATCTGGTTTTATGCTAT
>CAYMZW010000118.1:0-16431 GCA_964395005.1 uncultured Rivularia sp. | reverse complement strand
CATGCTGGTTTGAGTAGTGCTGAAATGTTGATTCCATTTTTGGCTTATCGGTTTTAGGGAGATAGGGAGATGGGGATGGGGAGATAGAATCTTATAATAAATATCGTATAGTTATCTAGCAAGACTAGGATTGACTCTCATAAGATAATCCTGAAATATTTTATGTGCAGTTTTATGGTCGCCCTCCGGAGACATATTACACATCCACCACAAAAAACTGCTTTGGTAACATCTTGGGCGATCGGTTGCAATTAATCGACCAAGGTGTTCGCAATTCCAGCCGGTGAAAGTGTATTCCCAGTTAGAAAAAACATAGAGGCTGCAATCAATTTATGTAAGGCTGTCAGTTAGACAGTTTCAGCCTGTGGATGGGAAGTAGCCGACTACCCCAGTTTGAAGCAGGAAGTAAACACCAAAATTAGACATATCTAGATATGTCTAGATATGTCTAGATATGGGCAGTTTTGGGTAAGTTTTATGTAACGGCTTGTTTTATCCGCTCAATGATTTGTTCTGGCTTAAAAGTAATATCGTCAATACCAACAACAAATTTGACCTCTTTTCTCTCAAATGGACATAATCCTTGACCTGTATCAAAGATATGTGTATCTGAAAGACCAATTCCATAATGCCAGAAAGGATCGGGCGGATTCTGCCAGTTGAGTAAACGTCCGTAACGCTTACTTGATGGATCGACAAGACATTCAATGGCTTCTATTGTGTTCTCAATGTCATTTGGAGATAGCGGCATAGCTGAAATCAAATATATTACAAATGAAGTTTACAATACTGCCTTAACCGATAATTGCAAACCCAACTATGTAACAAAATGTAAATATTATTATGAATTATTCACACCTTCGCGATGCGTTGCTTCTGTTACTAAATCTGAAACTGGATCGAAGTACCGACGATTTACAAATCGGTTAGGCTTAGCCTTGTTGTAATCAAATTTGTACTCGGCTAGAAGCTCATAATTTGAATTTTGTGATTCCTCAGTCATGGTTGGTTAATATTAAGAAAACCCGTTTTTCCAAAAAACTGGGTTTATAGCAGTAGCAATTATTCAATTTAAAATTCTTCATTACAACTGCTTTTTCAAAGACTGCAAAGAAGCCCAACGCCGATCGATTGGCTTATCTTCTGCTTCAATATTTTGCGAAGGCTGTATTCCGAGACATTTCTCTTCGCATAATTGCCGCTGGGGAATCTCCAAACACATTTGCTCGTATAGCCAAACGCTGGGTTGAAAGTATCCATATGGTGATACAGTTTCTACTAACTCATCTAAAGCAACTTCTCTTTCAGCAAGAAATTCTTCTTCAACGTCGGCTTGTTCATCTAACCAAATAATTTCTGAAGTATCAAGTCGAACGCGATGGTTGTATTGTTGTAAACAACGGTTACAGCTTAAGGTCATAATTGCTTCAGCTTGTGCGGATACTTCTAAGAAATTACCGCGATGCTCGACGCGAATATTGCCGCGAACTGGAGTTAAAGTATTTAAACCTGGTAGAAATTCTTTGACAACTATATCTTCTATCGGTTTTGACGCTTGAGCAAGTTGGGGAATATAAATTGCGTCCATATTATTCACCTTTTATTGATTTCAAATAATCTTTTAAATAATATAAAAAGGAAGAAGGTTAGGGGATATATTTCAGTATATTTATATATATTTATATACATCCCAAACCCTCAAATCTACTTACCATGCTGCTGGACGTACAACCAGATGGCGATGTGGTTCTTTTCCTTGACTGAAGCTTTCTAAATCTTCAAAACCCTTCAATAAAGTGTGAACTTGACGACGTTCGGCTGAACTGAGGGATTTTACTTCCACTTCTTGTCCGGTGTTACGGACTTGATCGATTACTTCTTCTATCATGTCGCTAATTTGGGCTAACCGAGTAACGCGGTAGCCGTTTAATTCTACTGTATAAGATGCTTGATCCTCGGTTTCTTGGTTCAAGTTAAGAATAGAATTTGCTAGATACTGAATTGCATCTAGCACTTTACCATCCCGTCCAATCAAAGTTTGGATTTGATTTTCGGTTAAATTGGATTCGTCAATTGTCAACCAATAGCTGTTAAGAGAAAGTGGATCTTTTTCTCCCAAGGTATTTTCCTCTTTATCGCTTTTAATCTCCGCAGAGAACCCAGACAATTGCAGCAGTTTTGTTAACCACTGCTCCCCGCGTTGCATCCGAGTATCGCTCATCATTAACTTGTTGCTTTCTTCTTAGTACTTTTTGGTTCAAACGGTAGCGCTTTTGCTTCTGCGTTTAAAACTTCTTTTTCCTGCGCGTCCACAATTTTTTGTATTTCTTCGGGTAAGGGTTCCTTAGAAAGGATGTAGGTTTGTAGGGTTTGGAAAACGTTACCAATTACCATATACATCAATACCCCAGCAGGTAAGGGGAAGAATAAGAACATCCCGGAAAACAAAATTGGGGTAAGTTTAGCTACAGTATTTTGCTGTGGATTATCAGTTGCATTGCCTTGTCCGGTAATCAACTGACTCACATAAAGCGAAACGCCAAACAGTCCAATCATCGTGACGATATCCCAATTAATTGTACCATCGTCCTCATATGCGCCTACTCTACCCAAAGCCTCGATAAACAAAAATCCCGTGTCTGCTGCTAATCCAGGAATGTTTCCTTGAATAGTTACATCTCCGGGCTGTAAGGCTTCTATATTACCTTCAGAATCAATGCTTACTCGTTCTGCTCCTTTAGTTATTTTCCACTGCGGAAGCAACTTATTGTTATTCTCAGGGTGCTGCTCTAAAACTTCTTCAAACGGTTTACCATCAACTGTTTGATATTGAATCTTGGTATGTTCTCCCACAGCTAACTTATTTCCACCGGGAAGAATCGCAGCTACCTTAATGCGATCGCCTTCATCAACATAAATACTTGAAGGCTTTGTAGCGAATGCAGCAGGTTGAATTCGTTCGATTTGTTCGCTAGGTAAAATCTGTAAATTAACGTTGTAGTTTGCAGCGGCGAAAGGCGAACCCCGTAATGTAGCGAAAAGTGCTAACAATACAGGCATTTGTAAAAGCACAGGAGCGCAACCAGCAAGCGGATTGCCAAATTCCTTTTGAACACTCATCATCTCTTCTTGCTGCTTCTGCGGATCGTCTTTATATTTTTCTTTGACTTCCGCCATTCGCTTCTGCATTACCGGCTGCACAATCTTCATCTTCCGCATATTGCGAATCGATCCTGCACTCAAAGGATAGAGTGACATCCGGATGATTAAAGTTAAAGCAATAATCGCCAATCCATAACTCGGCACAATGCTATAGAACAAGTCTATGATTGGCAACATTACATTGTTCGAGAGGAACCCAATACCAAAGTCCATTATTTTGAATTCAACCCTATAGATACTAAATTAACTGAATCTAATTTATCGAAATCCCTATCAAAAATGTGACTAGCTATCCTACGGATAGCCGCACATTTTTTCAAGTACCGATATTGCAATCGGTTAAATAGATAGAGATAGCACCAATCCAAAACCAAAAATTAAAAATTGTTTTTAATTATTTTTAATTTTTTTAAATTCGTATTTTGTATTTTGAATTGACTTATCTTTCTACTGGCTACGAAAAACTTACTATTTCTGTGCATCGGCAAACTTAGGATTTCTAGCAGCTACCTGTTGAGAAATATAATTTTCAAGTTCCCGAAACTTAGGAAGCGCTCTTAATTCTAAACGGCTACCGTCTCTAAGAGTTAGCACCATATCGCCCCACAAGCCAACACCACGGGGAACTGACGCTAGTTTCACAACTTCCGAGTAAATTATGTCCGTGCGATCGCGTCCCCTCCAACCACCAGTGACTGATATGCGTCTATCGGTGATCCGGTAACGCAGCCACAATGCTCTAACAAAAGCTCCCACAGCTAACGGTAAACCGACAATAGTAAGTCCAATCAGTATACCTATAATTAGATCCCCAATATGAGGACCACCTTCATAATAAACTTCTTCACGAATGCCCATTTATGACCTCGGCTTTTACCAACAACTCCTTTAATTCTTGCAGAAATTGTTTGCTTCCGCACTCAAGTTGTGCGGCTGTTGGTTTTACAACTACCACTAATCGCCATTCGGGGGCTAGTTTCGGTAATAATTCATATAAAACTGCTGCAATTTGCCGTTTCAATCGATTGCGAACTACAGCTTTTTTACTTACTTTGGTACTTATCGATATACCGATTCGCGGTGGAGTAACATTTGTTACTGTTGTATCTGGTTCCGAATCGTCGGGAGTATCCGAAGAAGGTAATTTATCTTTACACGGTTGTAACGCTCTCAGAGTCATGTAATAACCATGAATGCGAAATCCTTCCCGGAAAACTGCCCTAAAATCGTGTCGGGACTTGAGTCGATTTGAAGAGGGCAAAGCCAATATCAAACACTCCTAACCTTTCAACACAAAGCGCTTAAACGCTTAAACGCTCAAACGATGACGACCTTTCTTTCTTCTAGCTCGAATCACGTTTCTACCGTCGGGTGTACGCATTCTCGCACGAAATCCAGAAGTTCTCTTTCTCTTACGGCAAGTGCCGCCTAATGTTCTTTTCATAATTTTTGCTTCCTGGCACCTGTTAAAAATTACAATCCGTTATTATACCATCGAAATTTTAAATTTTAAAGCTAAATATTTTTGGGGATTGGGGATTGGGCATTGGGCATTGGGCATTGGATATAGAATTTTTTTGCATAGAAAACAAGAAGGGAGCTTTCCGGCTCCCACTACAAATACTCTTTAATTTAATTCCTAACTCCTAAATCCTAACTATTCCCTATTCCCTGTTCCCTGTTCCCTAATTTAATTAATCCCGATAATCCAAGTTCCTACATAGCGGGTTAACGCTGTTTTATCACCAGGAGATTGAACTAATAGATTGAAGTAAAATGTTCCAGGAAAATCTGGGTTTTGCACGTTGGATAACTGCAACTCGACTTTCTTACCTGCGGGGATGGGTTCTTTAGGATATAGTTCAAGTACTTTGCCTTTCTTATCCCATTTGACTTCATCTTTAGCTAATTTTACGGGTTTTTTATTACCGACTTTGATTTCAATTTCGTCGGTATCGAATTCTCCGTCGTAATAATCTGGGTAAGCTATAACAAATTTCTCAACTGCCATCTTCAATTTTTTGCCGGGGATTCTTAAACGGTATCGATCCCAGTCGCGTGTTTGCCCGCCAAAGTCTAATCGGTATGATAGTTGATTTTCGCTCTTTACACCGCTAAACAAAGTTAATCCTGGTAAACCTTGTGCAAAGGTGATAGCTGGCACTCCAGCAAGTAAAAAGCCTGTTACGGCTACAGCAGAAAGTAAGCGTCGCATAGTAATCACTCCTCTGGCAGAAATTGTTTTGATGAAGGCAGTACGAAGTTAACCCTCGTAACTAAACTTTACTACTGAATCCCGAATACTTGACGTAACCCACTTACAAAAAGTGTCATCTTCCGTATTAATATGCAATAAGATTAAAAATCTATGTATTTAAAATATGTGAATTACAAGTATAAATTCTTAAGTACAAAATACTAGTAATGCATTTGATTGATTCCGAGGGGTTGTAGAGACGTTATACATAACGTCTCCCCATGTTTGAGGGATAACAAACCCATTAAACTAATTGTAGGTTGGCTATCCCAAAGTAAAACCCAACACCCGAGTTGGACTGCGCTCCGCTTAGCTCAACCTACAAATAGTTTTTTTGCTATATACTAAAGAACCATAATTTTTATTTTGAGGCTGTTAAATACAGCAGTTATATGCATTTTGATTGTGATGAAAGTTTAATAGTGTTTCTAAATATGTATAACTGTTTCGAGAATCAAGTATTTTGTTAAAAAAGTTGAAATAATTGACCCAACAATTAATTATTGAATTACGCTATCTTCAGAAAGACAAGTTTTATCTGGCAGGCTAATTCGACAATATGATTGCTGCTTATTTGCACGCTTTGTGGTAACAACATTGAAACCAGATAAAAATGTAGCTAAATGATTATTAAAAATATTTAAGTTTGACCAATTTATAGGTATTGGTATCAGCAACTAAAGTTTTTTATATGTAACCAAGTAAAATTAGTATTGTTCAATCCCGAAAAAAAGTTAAAGATAAGACTCTTTGTTTGGTAATCGACTTAGGATGAACAATACTTAAGTGTTGTAAACTGCGTTCTAAGACCGAAAAAACATTAAGAGGCTCTATCTATTTTCGCCGCTAAATGCAATCTGAGTTCCTATCTATTCTGCTTGCTGTTACCATCTGACAAACAAGCATAAATGACGGTTGCCTTAAAGTAATATTCAACAATTACTGTTTCTAAAAAAATAATTAACGATTAGGAGAATTCATGAGAATCGCAGTTGCTA
Organism: uncultured Rivularia sp.; assembly: GCA_964395005.1. GTDB lineage: Bacteria > Cyanobacteriota > Cyanobacteriia > Cyanobacteriales > Nostocaceae > Rivularia. The sequence continues at coordinate 10,014 of CAYMZW010000118.1, read as the reverse complement.
AAGAAATAGAAGCTAGCGAGCGTCGTGTAGCATTAATTCCAGATGTAGTTTCAAAGCTGGTTAAACAAGGCTTTGAAGTATCGATTGAATCGGGTGCTGGTGAGAAAGCATTGTACAGCGATTCTGATTATGAAGCAGCTGGAGCAACAATTATTTCTGATACTGCAAAATTGTGGAGTGAAGCAGATATCCTGTTAAAAGTCAGTCCACCAAAACAACGAGAAGATGGTAGCGCGGAGATTGATTCGTTGAAGGAAGGAAGCGTATTTATTGGATTTCTTAATCCTTTAGCAAATCCATCTCTTGCCGAGCAGTTAGCTCAACGGAAAATAACTGCTTTCAGTATGGAAATGATTCCTCGCACCACCAGGGCGCAAAGTATGGATGCTTTATCTTCCCAGGCTTCCATCGCAGGTTATAAATCCGTATTAATCGCCGCAGAAGCATTACCGAAATATTTCCCCATGCTGACAACTGCCGCCGGTACCATTGCTCCTGCGAAAGTATTTGTCATGGGCGCGGGTGTTGCTGGTTTACAGGCGATCGCCACTGCAAGACGTTTGGGAGCAATGGTAGAAGCTTTTGATATTCGCCCTGCTGTTAAGGAAGAAGTACAAAGTTTGGGTGCAAAATTCGTCGAAGTAAAATTAGACGAAGAAACAGCTACCGCTGGCGGTTATGCAAAAGAGATTTCCGAAGAAAGTAAGAAGAAAACTCAAGAAGCCGTTAACGAACGAGTTAAAAATGCAGATGTAGTAATTACAACTGCTCAAGTACCGGGTAGAAAAGCGCCTCGATTAGTTACCGAAGAAATGATTGCTCAAATGAAACCCGGTGCAGTAATTGTAGATTTAGCCGCAGATCAAGGTGGTAACGCAGCTTATACAGAACCTGGTGGAAATGTAGTTAAGAACGGCGTAACAATCATCGGGCCAGTCAACTTACCATCATCAGTACCAGTTCACGCCAGTCAGTTGTATTCTAAGAATCTTGTCTCACTGATGAAACTACTGGTACAAGACAACGCCTTGAATTTAGATTTTGAAGACGACATTGTCAACGCCGCTTGCGTCACCCACAATGGTGAAATTCGCAATCAACGAGTTAAAGACGCTTTACAAGCTTTGACAGTTAACAGTTAACAGTGAACAGTTAACAGTGAGCAGTTATCAATGAAAAATAATTGGTCATTGATTTTAATGGTTGATTATATTCGGTTGGAATTAGGAATGAATATTCAATTCACAACCTATTTATCTACAAAACCTGATATTGCAATTAACTAATAGCTAATAACTGTTCACTGATAACTGCTCACTGATAACTGATAACTGCTCACTGTTCACTGTTCACTGATTATGGGAGTTTTTTTGAAATGACAGAAGCATTAATTGCTGCTTTGTTCGTATTTGTGTTGGCTTCGTTTACTGGATTTGAAGTTATTAATAAAGTTCCGCCAACTTTGCATACACCTTTGATGTCTGGTTCCAATGCTATTTCTGGTATTGCGGTACTAGGTGCAATTGTTGCTGCTGGTGCAAAGGAATCAAGTTTATCGGTAACACTTGGTTTGATTGCCGTAACTCTTGCAACTATTAACGTTGTCGGTGGTTTTTTAGTTACCGACAGAATGCTGCAAATGTTTAAAAAGAAAGCAGGTTAATAGTTCGTAGTAGGCGCTTTAGCGCTTCTTATCTGAGGACTTAAGTCCCCACTACGAACTTGGGACTAAAGTCTTTACTACGAACTCTTTAATAGTAATGCGATGGTATCAATCATCAACTATCAACTATCAACCATCAACTATCAAATTTTATGAGCGATTTTTTGCCAACTGGAATTCAGATAACTTATTTAGTTGCTGCGTCTTTGTTTATTCTGGGCTTAAAGAAGTTAGGTTCACCTGCTACTGCGCGAAATGGTAACTTAATGGCTGCTGTGGGGATGTTGCTGGCAATTGTCGCAACTCTGTTAAATCAGCAGGTGTTGAATTATCAAATGATTTTGATCGGTTTGGCGATTGGCTCTGCTATTGGTGCGATCGCTGCTTATGCTGTGCAGATGACGCAAATGCCCCAAATGGTAGGTTTACTTAATGGTTTGGGGGGTTCTGCTTCTGCTTTGGTGGCGGTTGCGGAGTTTTGGCGGTTGCTCGAATCGAATCAGCCGATTGGTTTGGATGTAAATATTTCGATGCTGCTGGATGTGTTTATCGGCGGTATTACTTTTACAGGTAGTGCGATCGCCTTTGCTAAGCTGCAAGGTATTCTCAAAGGTTCGCCGATTACTTATCCTTTGCAGCAGCCTTTCAATATTTTGCTGTTAGCTGCTTATGTTGTTGGCAGTGGGTTTTTGATTGTAAATCCCTATAATCTACCTGTATTTTTGGGAGTAGTCGGCGTTTCATTGCTCTTAGGTGTATTGTTCGTTATCCCTATTGGTGGTGGCGATATGCCGGTGGTAATTTCGCTGTTGAACTCGCTTTCTGGTTTGGCTGCTGCTGCTGCTGGTTTTGTGGTGATGAACAATATGTTAATCATCGCCGGTGCTTTGGTGGGAGCAAGTGGTTTGATTCTTACGCAAATTATGTGTAAGGCAATGAATCGTTCTTTGTTTAGCGTCTTATTCGGTGCTTTTGGTGGAGAAGTTGCTGGTGGCGGTGGTGCTGCTGGTGAAGCAGGGGGAACTGTTCGCAGCGTCGATCCTGAAGAATGTGCGATGATGTTGGGTTATGCTCGCTCTGTGGTAATTGTTCCCGGTTACGGTATGGCGGTTGCTCAAGCACAGCACGGGGTTCGCGAATTAGCGGATCAATTAGAACGTATGGGTGTAGATGTCAAGTATGCAATTCATCCCGTAGCTGGAAGAATGCCGGGGCACATGAATGTATTGCTTGCTGAAGCAAACGTACCTTACGAGCAGCTTCACGATATGGAAGATGTTAATCCTCAATTTGAACAAACTGATGTTGCTTTAATTATTGGGGCAAATGATGTTGTGAATCCAGCAGCAAAAAGCGATAAAAATAGTCCGATTTACGGTATGCCGATTTTAGAAGTGGATCGCGCTAAGCAAGCGATTGTAATTAAACGTGGTATGAGCAAAGGTTTTGCTGGCGTTGAAAATGGCTTGTTTTTCAAAGATAAAACCTCGATGCTTTTTGGTAGTGCTAAAGACATGGTAGGTAAGTTAGTTGCTGAAGTGAAGCAGTTGTAGAATTATAGATTTAATTCCATAGTTCAAACTATTTGCAAGAGTCTACAAACCCGGTTTTTTTTAATCGGGTTTTTTTGTAATAAAAAGGAATAGGGAACGGGGAATAGGGAATAGGGATAAAAGTAATTATATAAGCTGTAATTCTTAACAAACTTTGTATATCCAAGCCCAGAAATTTATTTTAAGCGAGGAAGTTTTGCTTAATGACAGTGGTGTCAAAAGTAAGTTAAAACGTACTTTATATATGTAGCCTTTAAATTAATTTTAAGGAGGTATTTAAACTTAACCACAATGAGGCAAGAAATAAATTATTACAAACTTGATAAATTTAATTGCAATTTATGTATATATAAATTTGTTAATACTCAATAAAGATGAAATTTCAATTTATTTTGGATGAAGTTTTTCAATATATACAACTGAAACTATAGCACTAATTTATACTAATATGTATAAAGGCTGTAATACTCCTATTAAATCTTCAGCATTAAAAAAGACAACTTAAGTATTCTTGCTTATTGCTCAGTATATTTTTTAACTTATGTTTTAAAATAGGTAAACGCACCCTATAGAATTAATTACTCGGCTTTGTAAGCATAAATAACGCATTGTTAATTTCCCTGTCGGCTAGTTTAATATTCAGTAGTAAAAGTTTAAATTATAGTATATAGATTTAATAATTTTAAAGTTTTGCTTTCAAATTTTAAGTAATTATATCTGATAAAAAAATAAAATTTGAGTTTAAACGTTCTTTTTTCTAAAAGTAACGTAACTTTAGCGTCTTTAATTTTCGCAGTTTAGTTTGTTGGAGTTTTTCGAGTAGTCACAAGTCAGGTGTCAGTCAAAACCATGTTGCAGCGATACGAAGAAGGGATTGATAGGGAAAAGTACGCAGAAGAATTATTAGTTGAAATTATAAATAGTGAAAGCGATCCTACTAATGCGCTAGTTTTTTACGGACAACCAGGAATCGGAAAATCAAGTATTTCTGAATCTTTGTACAAAAGGATAACACAATATTATTTAAATAGCACAGTTATTAATGGGGAAGAAATACTTAACGATTGTGTAATATCAAATCCGGTAAATGCGGCTTTGTTTCAGTTACGCCAGAATTTGCTTCAAAATAATTCTGAATTAAGTTGTTTTGATATTGCTTACCTGCTGTATGATGCTTTAGCAAATGCTTCTGAAGCTGTAAATATATTAGAAAAAAAGTTGCAAAAAATAGATATTTTGCAAATTATATCAATAGTCAAAAAAGGGATATACCAATTTCCATTATTGGAAGCTACTAAGTGTTTAAGTGAAAATCCAAGTCAGCATCAATGGGAACCATTATTAATTGGTAATAAAATATTTGCTTGTTTGAACTGGTTTTTTATCCAGCAAATAGAAGAAATACGTTTATGGTGGAAGCTAAAAGGGAGTCAGAATTTACAAGACTTAAAAAAATGTGTAAATCTAAAAGATATCAAAGAATTACTACCTTTATTTTTAGCGCGGGATTTACAGCTACACTTACAAAATAATCCTCAAAAAGCTGTAGTTTTCATCGAAAATTATGAATATTTTGCTGATGCTAAAGGTAAGTATAATTGGTTAAGTAATTTAATTCAATTTACTCCTTCGATATTATGGATAGTTTTTGCAGAAAAGCCGGTTGATTTAACAACTAATACCCAAAATATCCCGATAGCGACTTTGAGTGATACTCAATCTCAAGCACTTGTAACAAGATTCAGTATTGAGAATCCAGAGATTTCACAACTGATTATTCAAGCATCTGAAGGTATCCCTTTGTATCTACATTTAGGAGTAGAAACTTACCTAACTCTAAAAAAGCAAAAAGCTCCACAAGTAAAAGATTTCGCTAATAATCTCCAAGACATTTTACCCAAACTTAGTGCAGCTTGGGATTGGTATGAACAAAGAATTTGGCAAATCTTATCTAATTATCGAAATTGGAATGAAATACTGTTTGCAAAGTTGATGAGTCAACTTGATAATGCTAGCTGTGATTCGATGTGTGAATGTTGGAAGAAACTGTTTCGCAAAATTGTCAAATCACCTTTTGTCGAATTAAATCCACAAGGATTACGCTTGCATCCAGTTGTAGAAGAATATTTATCTAAAAATCAACCAGATAATTTACAGCAATCTGTTAATCATTGGTTATTTAAGTATTATCAAACAAAATATCGGCGATTACTTTCAGTAAAGCTACGCTTAACGCCATTATTAAGTGATTTCGTAAAGTTAATCAAATATGGTTTACATCAACAGCAGCAAAAATTAACTGACTGGCTTTTGGCACAAATAACACTAGCTTCTCAAGCTGGTAGACATGAGTTTAGTGTTTTTGCACTACAAGCTTTGCTTAAGTATCAACAAAATGCTTTAGCTTTTAGTCTTTATGGTAAATCTTTATTCGCGTTGGGAGATTATCAACAAGCTGTTATTGCTTTACAAACAGCACAAAATTTGGGGAAAACGGAAAATATTTCCGAAAATTTTGCATCAAGACTACATTTACAGCTTGCGGCTTGTTATTTAAAACTTCAACGTACTTCAGATGCCCAGAGCGCTGCGGAAAAATCCTTGAGCATTAGTACTAATTATCTAAATCACAATTCTATTGAAATAGCTGAAGCGTTAAATATTCAAGCAGAAATTGCTGTTATCAAAGGATGCTACTTAGAAGCATTAAAATTTAGTCAAAAAGCCTTAGATATATTTGATTCTCACCAAAATATTTCAACCCTTCAACTTGCTCAAACAAAGTTTACAATTGCCTGGTTAAATGCCCATCATAAAAATTATTATGTAGCGCAAAAGCTTTTTAAACAGATTCTAAAGGATATAGATTGTGCAAGCCACTCTATAACTATTTATTGTCATGGAATGTTAGGCAATATCTACCAAAATATGGGTTATTCTACATCCGAGCAAGCCTATGAAGAGTACAAATTAGCTTTAGAAACCTCAGAAATAAACCTTGGTTTAACACATCCTCAAACTATACAACTGAATACTGCTATAATAAATTTTTCTCGCATCCGTGGCGAATACGATACAGTAGACTTTTTCACACAACGCCGCCATGCCAACATGGAAATTAGTAATTTTGAAGAAACCCCTGATGCTGCCCAAAGGCTTAATAAAATCGGTTCATTTCTTTATCAGCAAGGTAATTTTGTATCCTCAGAACAATTATTACAACAAGCCTTACAGATTAATCGTAAACTTCTCAACAAAAAGCATCCTCAAACAGCCGAAAGTTTCCACAACCTCGGATTAATTTACAAAACTCAAAAACGGTATTACACCTCAGAAGTGTATTTTAAACAAGCTCTCCAGATTCGCACACAAATATTTGGCGAGCAACATCCCATAACCGCTAATACTCTTAATAGCTTGGCTGCGTTGTACTGCTGCATGGGAAAATATCAAAAAGCGAAGCCTCTTCTTGAGCAAGCATTAGATATTTGTCAAAATAATTTTGGAGAAATCCATCCCCACACTGCTACGACTCTAAATAATTTGGCACAAATGTATGTTTGTCAAGGACTTAATGAAAAAGCCGAACCGATTTTTCAACAAGCCTTAGATATTTGTCAGGAAGTTTTGGGGGAAGAGCATTCTTACACGAAGACTGTGGAAAGTAATTTGAATCGATCGTTAGGAGAGATTGGGGGAGATGGGGAGACAAGGTGATGGGGAGACAAGGTGATGGGGAGACAAGGGAAGAAAATATTTTAATCTAAAATCTTAAATCTAAAATCTTAAATCTTAAATTAAATAACTCCTAACTCCATCCGTTGCCAATCTCCATCCGTTGCCAAACTCCTAATAATACTTTAAAAGACTCCGCAATTGCGAAGCCTCCATATTAGCTGTAGGATTTATCGAAATAGTTGTGAATCATCGCTGCTTTGTTGTACTGCGGCGCATTTCGCGTTTTTCTTGTTCTCGAAGACGGCGATCGCGCCATTCAATCAGAGTCAAGTAAATCACGCCGCCTGTAACAGCTACGAGTAATACTATGGCAGATATTGCCAAAATGTTGAGAAATGAACCTTCCACGATAATTCTATAGCCCGTTACGACCCCAAACCACCATTGCAATCGACCAAGTAAAAACTACTAATAGAGAAACCCAGCCTAAAGTCAAAATTGCCATAATACTACTTTTAAACTTCCTGTCTTAACAACTCCATAATTATCATACAATCTTGAGTTACTAGTTGAAATGCAAATTGGGCATAGGGTATTGGCCATTGGTTATTAGGTATTGTAATGAAAGAAACTTTTAAACCAAATTTAATGGCGGAACGCTTGGAATCCCTCAAAGCTGGGATTGTATCTGCTGTATCGTTTTCTTTGGTATTTATTCTGGCTTCTATTATTAATCAATTTATATTGCAAGAGTATTTTATTGAACTATACAGTGGAAGTATAATTGCGGTGAATTGGCAAGTGTTGATAAGTGCTGGAATTGCCGGTTTTTCTGGTTTTCTATTTGGTGCCACCTATCGCTACATCATCCGCGAAGATAAAAATCCACATTTAAAAGAAGGCGGCGTATTTGCTTTCGGATTAGTACGCGGTTTAGCTCAAGTAGATATCGGACTAAATTTTTATGAATCAATTTTTCCTTTAATAGTGCTTGCCTCAGAAAGTATCGTAGGTTTTGCGATCGCAGCCTTTAGTTTAGATAGCGCAATTAAATTTGGCTGGGTTAAAGCTTTTAAAGGAATTAATTAAGAGTTAGGAATTAGGAATTGAGAGTTGGGAGTTAGGAGTTGGGAGTTAGGAATTAGGAGTAGGGAGAAGGTAGAATCTTAAGTGATAAGTGATAACTGATAACTGTTAACTGTAAATGTCCAGCTATTTTTTAATTGTAGATTTAGAAGCTACCTGTTCTGATGATGGTAGTATTTTCCGTGAAGAAATGGAAATAATTGAGATTGGTGCGGTAATGTTAAACCGTTCAACTTGGGAAATTGATTCGGAATATCAGCAGTTTATTAAACCTGTAAGACATCCAATTTTAACTAATTTTTGTACTGAATTAACTACTATTTCTCAGCAAGATGTTGATACAGCACCAACTTTTCGGGAAGTAATTCCGCATTTTCAAAAATGGATTGATTTGTATCCAAAAAATATTTTTTGTTCGTGGGGGAATTACGATAAAAGACAATTTATCCAAGATTGCAAATTTCATAATATAGATTATCCTTTTGGTGCGGAACATAGAAACATAAAAAAGGAATTTTCTATATATTTTATCAATAAGAAAAAATTTGGAATGACGCAGGCTTTGCAGCATTTAGGCATGGAATTACAAGGAACTCACCATCGCGGTATTGATGATGCCCGGAATATTGCCGCTATTTATAAATACATGAATCAGAATCAGGTTAAAGGTGAATTTTCGTAGTTATTTATTTTTATGATTTACGCAGCGATAACTATAATGGAGCGTATTCCAGACATTCTAGATCCCCCCAACCCCCCTTACAAAGGAGGGCTTTATTAAGTCCTAATTTTATTAATTAACAACTATCAACGAGCAACTATCAACTATCAACTATCAACTATCAACTATCAACCAAATATGTATTGGTACGATGGCGAATTAATCGAATCTGAAACTATCCAATTACCAATTAGCGAACCGGGATTATTATTTGGTGCGACAATTTTTACAACGCTGCGGATTTATGATAACTCCCTTGATAGCCGTTTAACTTATTGGGAAGCGCATCAAAAACGGCTGATTTCTTCTGTAGTAAACTTAAATTTTCAACAACCATTATGGGAAAATATCCGTCTTGGTGCAGAAATTATCAAAAATCATTTTCCGATTCTCAGAATTACCCTGTTCCCCGATGGTAAGGAATGGATAACTGGTAGATTAATACCCAATGATTTGACTCAAAAGCAAAAGTATGGCGTAAAAGTAACTGTTGCCAAAACAGAACAATACCGCAGTTTACCTTTTGAGAAAACAGGAAATTATCTAGCTCCTTGGTTGGCAAAAAAAAATGCTTCAAAACAAGATGCTCAAGAAGCGATTTTGACTGATATTGCAGGAAATTGGCTAGAAACGACTACTGGTAATCTTTGGGGATGGCGCGATCGCTGTTGGTTTACTCCGCCGTTAAGTACGGGAATCCTACCGGGAATTATGAGAGAAAAAATTATAAATATGTTGCAAAGTAATCAATATCAAGTTAGGGAAGAACCCTTTACCCCAGAATTAGTTCAAGGATTTACAGCGCTTGCCTACAGTAACTGTGTAGTGGAAATACTACCAATAACCCAAGTCATACACCCTTCCCTAAAGCTACAATACGATCCTAGCCACTATATTTTTAAGGAATTACGAAGATATTTACTAGCATGATGTGTACGCATTCTGGTATACGTTAAGATAAGTTAACATAATTCTTAAATTTCAATCTCTTTTAGAGACGCGACACGAAAACCAACAGGAGGATTTACCTCGGTGAATAATAAAAGATGGAGAAACGCGGGGCTATACGCGCTGCTTTTTATTGTCGTTATCGCTTTAGGAACGGCATTTTTTGATAACAACCAAGTTCAAAATCGGGAAACATGGCGCTACAGCGAGTTCATCCAAAAAGTTGAAAATCGCGAAGTTCAAAAAGTTGAGTTGAGTTCAGATCGCTCTACAGCTAGGGTGACAACCACGAACGAACAGAATAAAAAAATTGTCACTTTGGTAAACGATCCGGATTTAATTAATACTCTTACCGAAAACAACGT
>CAYMZW010000117.1:0-16471 GCA_964395005.1 uncultured Rivularia sp. | reverse complement strand
CCCAATGCCCAATGCCCAATGCCCAATGCCCAATTCATCATTCTTCAACTCGCACAACTCTTGGCAGGGGTAAAGTATCTGCTTCAAACGAGGGGGAATCGATTTGTTCGAGTTGATTTTGCTGTAATGCTTTTAATAAAGCTATGCTTTGTTCTAATAATTCATCAACGTCAACTTGACTGTATACAGACGGGTAACGAGCGAGACGGTTGCTGCCTTCGCCAAGTAAAATTATTGCGCCTTTTAAGTTACCGTTACCCAAATGATATAGCGCAACTGAAATTTGCAAGATTCCTTGATAAAAACTTTTATCTGGCTCTGTGGATTCCATCCACAAAGCCTCTAATGTATCGTGACAAGCATAGAATTTTCCTGCATTAAACAGTTCTATGCCTTGCCAAAATTCTGGGGGAATTGTTTCACTCATAAAAGATGCATTAACCCATGCTATCTCTTACTTCTTTAATCGTTTCTAAAGAAATTTCTTGCTTGTCCCCAGCAAATTCATTATCGGGGGTTAAAAATAGCATACAGTGACACTCCTTACGTTCGCGCATTGGTACGCATGGGCAATTCCAAAAAGTGGCGCTGACTTCGGCTTCTTTATCTTCGTAGTGCCGACAAGGGCATAAGGGGGCACCTAAATCATCTTTATGCTTAGCAAGCCCTTCGATCACAACCGCAGTCACCGAAGGTTCAGAACAAAAGTAAGTTCCGGTACGCTTTGCGTATTGTTCCGAAAAATGCCGCATTGCTTCTAAATTTTTATCAGTGGATGTAGTATTTTCTTCTGATGATGATTTAGTATTTGCTTCTGATGAAATCATAGGAACGGCTAGTTTAATTTAATATGTATGCATTGTACCGCAACATATGTAAGCTACTACTAGGGGAATTTACCCTTTCTTTGACTTCTCAAAGCTTTACAAATATTTACGATTTTTGCGAAACTATTTGTAAAACTGGCTTAGCGCTGTATTAGTTGTGCAAAAATTCGATTGATGCAAATTCCTAGATGCTTGATTTCAACAGCATTTGGATCTAAGTGCCATCCGAATAATTCTGTGTGCAGTGGTGGATAAAAGCGTTTTAGAGATAGTTGTTGAAGTAGGAAGCTACAATCATCTCTAGCAATAAAATCTTGAGAAAATGAAATTATTCCGGTTAAATTAAATAAATTTGTGCTTTGAGCAATCATACGTTTTGTTTCGGAAGCGTTAGGAAATACAAGTAGCTCGAATTTAGATCGACGTTTAGAAGTAGGAGTATTAAATTTATTTAGTGTTACCGTATTACTAATTTCAGGTGCTAGTAGTATTGAAGGCTGACCTCTGATAAAATATTTGTTTATATTAATTGGTTTATTGAGTAATTTACTAATTTCTTGTTCTGCTTTTTCTCTAACAACGTCAACAGAATTTATTAAAGATATTAGTTTTTCATCATAGCGATCGCCAAGGGAGTTTTGAATAATTAAATTACGTTGAGTAGGCTCGTTGCTTAAGATTTCTAATAAACTAATATATTTACATCCTAAGCTGTGAGCGAGCCAATAATAATTAGTGCTATCAAGATATATTTCTAAATTACGATCGGGTGTTTTTCCATTTTGGGTGAGAAATTTGATGATTTCTAATCTTAAAGCATATTCTTCTTTGAGTAAATTGGTCGCAACTTGCCAATGGTCGAATTTTAAAGGAGTAAAAGGGAATTTAAATACAATAATTGTATAACCTTGTTCAAACAGATTTTGCAACAAATATTTATAGGAGTTGATTGGAAAAGAACCAAAAATAAAGCTTCCTATAAATTGAATAATTCCTTTGGGATTGGGATTAATCGCAACCCAGCTATTAGAAAATGATTTAAAACAAAAGTCTTGTTGAATATCTCTAAATTGATTCAGCTTAGTATTTTTTAATTTGGTAGTAATCATATTTTTACCTAAAGTAATTTGGGTAGCAATTTAATACTCAGCTATATTAATTTTGATCGGTTCGTTTTCTTTCAAACGTAGGGAGACGTGATATATCACGTCTCTACAAACCGATCGATCTGGCTCCCAGGTTGAACCTGGGAGCAAGGGTTTGAAGGCTCTGCCTTCAGTTATTAAAAATAGCGCAAGATGTAAGGCGATCGCGCAGTGGCTAATCGCACTATGAACTTAAAGCACCATTCTCAATAGGTTCTGAGTTTTCATCTACCTTATTGCCGTTTGCTTCTATCTCTATTTGATTTTCTTGATTGTCTCGAAGGGCAATTTGAGGAGTCTCCTTAAAGCGCTCTAGTAAAACATAGAGCATACGCTGCTGTTCTTCAACGCTCAGCTCAGCGACTTTTTGAACTAAGGGTTCGTTGGTGATATCACTAAGGAAATTGGGATTGGCTTCGATAGCTTTAAGAATGCGATCGCGATTGGGCAAGGAAAGGTTAGTAGTTTGTGAAATCAGGTTAGTTTCTAGAGTTACTTCAGAACCTCCTGTTGCTAAGGGTAAGTCGTATGCAAGCTGATCGAAATCACCAACGTTTGGAGGGTTAATACTACCTTGAGGTAAGAAAGTACCTCGTTGTTGGGCTGAAAGCAACAAAGTTCTCATATTGCTCGAACCACCAGAAGCTGAAGCAATACTTAGTCTGACGTATCCTCTAATTTCAGTATTTCGATTCGCGATTACACTGCTTTGAGTAACATCTGGTAGCAGTAAAAATAGTCCTGTATCCAGTGCCGGAAGGTCAAAAGTATAGGTACGTACACAAGGGAAACTAGATGTTGGGATTAGGGCGTTATTTGTACCATCGACATCCCAAAATGCAACTATCGGACTCGAATTAAAATCAGGGGTGCGAGCTTTGAATGTCAGTCTAATTTGTAAATTGCTAAAGCCGGGGTTAGAGATTGTCAGGAAATAACCTTGAATAACAGTTCTATTCGGTGATGAGGAACTATTAATAATCGGCTTGACTAGTAACTCGTAAGTGGAAACATTAGTAGTGGAAACCATTTGGATACCTTATTAATAAACAACGGTGGAATTAATCGAGAGGATGTTTAAAAAGTATTCTGTAAAATAGAACAACTTCTTGTACATAACTTGTATTTAGCTACAATTGAATGGAAAGATTTCCAGATGTCTCTCTAGCTAAAAGCAAAAAGTTAGAGTAGAGGTTGATTTCGATAAAAACTTTTTAAACATCCTCATAGTTCTAGTGTGGAATACAGACTTGAAATATGACATTACCCTAGTGGGTAATTTATTAAATTTGTCTACCGATTGAATATATATAGGACTTACGTAGCGATAACGGGTTATGCGTGTTCCAGACATTCTAGATCCCCCCAACCCCCCCTTAAAAAGGGGGGCTTGTCTAAGTTCTAATATAGTTTGAAAAATTACTATCAAGTCAACGGTTTTTGCAGTTGAGATTGTAGAGATTGCTCGGAGTTGATAACAATACCTGGAGTATCTCTGTTAATTACAATTTGTGAGTGCGAGTCGGAATTCTGCCACAATATCCAGCGACTGCTATAAGGAAGAGAAGCAAAAGTAGAAGGATTTTGAGTTAGCCAAATTAAAGGTTTGTTAGTAGGCTGCGGTTTAATTACTTCATCTTGGGGATGAATTGCCGCTAAAGCTTCGAGAACATCTCTTTTTTTGTTAATTAACCCGGTTGATGCCGTCCATAACTGCACCTGCATTTGCTGTTTTTGTGCGTAGAAGTACATTGAAGCTGCGGCAACTACTGCTTTTTCAAAGTTGTTTTCTTGCCATTCACCGTTGTCTAAAGCAATAATAATTTCTTGTCCGCTGGTAAGCATTTCTAATTCGCGTACTCGCAAATCTCCGTAACGAGCGCTACTCCGCCAGTGAATCAACCGTAAAGGATCTCCTATTCTATAGGGGCGTAAAGAACGAGTTAATCCTTCGGTTGCTGTTAGTAAGGGATTGCCGCGAGGTTGTCCTTTGCTGCTATCTTCCCTGCCCATGTCATCTACCAAAGGACAGGATTTGAGCGGTAAAACTTCTGGATAAACAATTGCGATCGCGCTAAGTTGTCTAGAGCGGCGACTCCAAAATAGTCCTAGAGGAGCGGCAGTAGCCAATTCTACATTATGCCATCTGTAAATACCTCTACGTTCGGTAGGCTGATAATATACCCACTTATAAGTTGATTGCGGCAAGATAGTTTCAATTGGCACTAACCGTGATTTATCTAAAACGAAAGGTAATTTATCTTCTACTTGTAATAAAGAAACCGGCTTCTTTGTTTGATTAAAAATTTCTAATTCAACAGTTAAATCGTCACCAGCAGTTACTGGTTGAATATTCTTTCGTTTAAGTTGCAAACCTGTAAGAGATTTTGGCGGTAAAACAGCAGCATAACCTAGCAAAGCAAAACTGATACCGCTGATAACATACAACCAGCCAGCCATAGTATTCATAGCTGCCCCAAAAAAGCAAAATGCAATTCCTGCTAAAACCAAACCACCATATGCAGGGGCACTAAAACGAGATTCAAACCAATAGCCGATGCGACGAACCATATTTATGAGATGCGTGTAAAAAGGTACCACGGTTTTAGCATTTTTTATTATTGAGTGGCGAATTCATTCCCTTAGAATTCCTTATATAGCATTTCTGAATCCCGAAGTGAGATTTTAGAAACCCAGTTTTTCCAAAAAACCGGGTTTCTGGCACCTATAACTAATCCAACAGAATACTACTTCCTAATTTAATTAAAATTTCTCAAAGCGAATCTAGTTGATTAATTATATTATCTGATTCCAAATAAATCTAATAAGTATAAAAACGGTTGTCTATGTATAAAAACTAATTAATATGTTTATATACGCAAGATTAAATATACTATCCGAGCAATGCTATGAGAAGGTTATTTGATAAGCTTTGTGGAATCACTAAACGTTATGGAAGTAATCGTTTAATAAGAATTGGCATTGCTTCGTTACCACATCATTTACACGATACCGCTTTTGTTGTTGCAGCGGATCTTGTTTTAGCTGATGGTGAAGTAACTCAAGAAGAAGAGAATACTTTAACGTATCTCTACACCCAATTAGATATTTCTGACGAGAAAGCAACAAATATTTTTGGTGGAACAATTCTTAAAAATAAAGAATAATTTATCGCTGTTTGCTTTGATACTTTAATAGTGTCCTTTGAGTAAATCTCTTGAATGACAACCTTATTTTTTAAGAGTTTAATTTATTGTAAGTTTGAATAGTTATACAAACTTACAATAATAAAATGTTTTTTGTATCTTTTGAACTGTTTGTCTAATTTTATATAAGCTAAAAATGATAAGTGAGTTTTGCAATATAATTGATAATAGATCCTAATGGAAATAATAAATTTTTGTACGTGGTACTTTTTTTTGCCACTTTTGGCAATTCTGATTACGATATCGTTACTTTCATTGCGCGTAGTTATGCAGTTAGTTAATAGAGTATTGTTATTTACTACCGAAATTGATTATTAACTTGTAACTTGCATCTGCAACCACCCATACCAATCATCTAAACCTTCTCCAGTAAGCGCGGAAAGTTGAAAAATCTGTATATTAGGATTAACTTCTCGTGCATATTCGATACATTTTTCAATATCAAACTGCACGTAAGGTAATAGATCAATTTTCGTAATTATCATTACATTGCTAGCGCGGAAAATATGAGGATATTTGATTGGTTTATCTTCTCCTTCGGTAATAGAAAGAATAGCAACTTTTGCTTGTTCTCCTAAATCAAATAACGCGGGACAAACTAAGTTTCCGACATTTTCGATCATAACTACCGAATCAAGGCTGGGATTTAGTTGTTGTAAACCTTTTTCTACCATTAAAGCATCAAGATGACAGCCGGTTCCGGTATTTATTTGCACAACTTTGCAGCCAGTTGCTTCGATTTTTTTGGCATCATTGATTGTTTCTTGATCGCCTTCAATTACACTAATAGTTAATTTATTTTTTAAATCGTTAATAGTACGAGTTAACAAAGTTGTTTTCCCAGAGCCAGGGGAACTCATTAAATTTAAAGCGAGAATATTTCTACCTTTAAACCATCCTCGATTTTGGGCTGCAATTAAATCATTTTTAGCTAAAATATCTTGTTCTAAAGATATCGTTGTATTATGTATTTTGGCATGAATTGCTGATGAATCATCTACAGTATCATGACTGTGAGAATGGGCGATCGCCGTGCCATCAGGTAAGGTATGAGTATGATAATGTTCGTGATTATGAGAAACTGCTACAGCTTCACCATGAGGATAAGTAATTTTAGCGCTATCATCCGAACAACCGCAGGTTACACACATAATTCTTCTACTTCTATTTCCTTAATTTTCAATTCTTCCCCGGCTATTAAATCTAGTTGCAGACTGCCGCAGTTACATTTACCAAAAGGTTTTTCTAAAGGAATTTTCGTACTGCATTGACGACAAATAGCCAAACCAGGAATTTCAATAATTTCTAACTTTGCTTTTTCTAAAATCGTACCTTGAGAGCAAATATCAAAACAAAATTTTACGGCATCCGGCATAATTGCCGATAGCTTACCGATTTCCAATACAACTCGCTGGACTTTTTTACCATTAGCATTTTCAACAACAATTGATACTATATTTTGAGTAATTCCAAGTTCATGCATTTTCAGTGAGCAGTGAGCAGTGAGCAGTTATCAATGATCAATTTCTAATTCCCAATTCCCAATTCCTAACTCTTAACTCCTAACTCCTAACTATTCTTCAGCAAATTCTTGGTAACTGTTCGCCGACTAACATATCGATGATTCTTTCGGCTCCGAAGCTAGTTTTCAAGGATACTATTCCTTGGGGTGAGTCAGTTACTTTTCCGATAATTGCAGCATTTTTTCCCGCTGGATGCCATCGCATTGCTGATAATACTTTGTTAGCATTTTCGCTGGCTACAACAACAACTAATTTACCTTCGTTTGCTAAGTAAAAAGGTTCTAATCCTAAGATTTCGCAAACACCTTTGACTTCTTCACGAATGGGAATAGATTCTTCTTGAAGACTAATTCCTACATTAGAAGTTAAAGCAAATTCGTTTAAAACTGTTGCCAAACCGCCTCTGGTTGCATCTCGCATTGCATGAATTTCGGGACAAACATCGAGTATTGTGGCAACTAAATCGTGTAAAGGCTGACAATCGCTTTTAATATCGGATTCTAATGCTAATTCCCCACGAGCAATTAAAATTGCCGTACCATGATTTCCTATTTCACCATTAATAATTATCGCATCTCCGGATTTTATATTGCTAGCAGAGATACAAATATTAGGACGAATAACGCCAATTCCAGTTGTGTTGATAAACAGTTTATCTACAGCACCTCGTTGAACAACTTTTGTATCGCCAGTGACTATTTGTACGTTGGCTTTTTGTGCTGCTGTTTGCATACTTTGAGCAACTTTTCGTAAGGTTTCGACAGATAAACCTTCTTCTAAAATTACGCTACAGCTTAAATATAAAGGTTTTGCACCACCGACTGCTAGATCGTTTACAGTACCGTTGATTGCTAATTCACCAATATTACTGCCGGGAAAAAATAAAGGATCTACAACATAAGAATCAGTTGTAAAAGCTAGTTTGTCTCCAAGCTGCATCAAGTTTGCTAAATCAAATTTTGCTTGATCTTCTAATTGGGAAAGAGTACGGTTTTCAAAAGTAGAAATAAAAATATCATCAATTAAATCCCGCATCGCTTTGCCACCGCTTCCATGAGCGAGGGTGATATGAGTATCTGTTATTTTGGCTTTTCGTTGGCGGTTTTTTTCTAGATTTTTGAAAAATTTATTTTGGGGAAAGGTAGGCATCGTTAAGAGTTAGGGATTGAGAGTTAGGAGTTAGGAATTAGGAGTTAGGAATTAGGAGTTAGGAATTAGGAGTTAGTTGTTTTCTTCTCCTTGTCCCCTTGTCTCCCCTTCTCTTTCAAACTCCTTTTTCTTTGTGTCTTCCTTTATGTTTATCGGAATGTAAAGTACCTCCAACTGACCAATTATCGCGTTCAAATTCATCGATATGAATTGTTACCCATTCCGGTTTTGTACCCATAGTAGAAACCATTGCATCGGTAATAGCTTTGGCTAATTCTCGCTTCTTTTCTATGGAATGTCCTTTAGCAATTTGAATAGTAATAAATGGCATAATAATAAGGTCAAAGGTTAAAGGTTAAAGGTTAAAGGTGAATACGTGATAATTGACAATTGATAACTGTTAATTGTTAACTGATAACTGATTTTTTACCGTATTTGTAGTAAGCTGCACAGGCACCTTCGGAGGAAACCATACAGGAGCCTATGGGTTTTTCTGGGGTACAAGCTGTTCCAAATACTTTGCATTCCCAAGGTTTTAAAACACCTTTGAGGATTTCTCCGCATTGACAGGCTTTATGATCTGGTATTTTTAAATTGGGGATGGTAAATTTTTCTTCTGCGTCGAATTTTGCATATTCAGAACGAATTTTTAAACCGGAGTATGGTATTTCATCTAAACCTCTCCATGCAAAAGTTTTTCTGACTTCAAATACTTTATTTATAGCTGCTATTGCTTGTTGATTTCCTTCTGTTTCAACTAAGCGGCTATATTGATTTTCTACTTCGCAGCGATTTTCTACAAGCTGCCACAATAGCATCCAAATCGATTGCAAAATATCTAAAGGTTCAAAGCCAGAAATTACAATTGGTTTTCTATATTCTTGGGAAATAAATTCATAAGGATTTGTGCCAATTACCATACTGACATGACCTGGCCCCACAAAACCATCTAACTGTAAATCGGGATTATCTAGTAATGCTTTGAGTGCGGGAATCACTAAGACGTGATTGCTAAACATACTAAAATTTTTGATGTTTTCCGCTGCTGCTTGCAAAATTGTAAATGCCGTACTTGGTGCAGTGGTTTCAAAGCCAATTGCGAAGAATACCACTTCTTTTTCAGGGTTATTTTTAGCAATCTCCAAACAATCTAATGGTGAATAAACCATGCGAATATCAGCACCATTCGCTCTAGCTTGCAGCAAGCTGATTTTTGAACCCGGAACCCGCATTGTATCGCCAAAGGTTGTTAGAATAACGTTTGGATTTTGGGCAATAGAAATAGCATCATCAATTCTACCTTTTGGCATTACGCATACAGGACAACCGGGGCCGTGAATTAATTCTACTGAAGATGGTAAAAGTTCTTCTATGCCGTATTTAAAAATAGAATGCGTATGTCCCCCGCAAACTTCCATTATTTTGACGGGTTTTTTTAGTAAATTTCCTAACTTTTGAATTTGCCATTCTAAGGCTTCGGCTTTGTAAATGTCCCGGAATTCGTCTACGTATTTCATAGGAAGAGAGGGGGAGATGGGGAGATGGGGAGAGGAGGGGATAAGGAGACAAGGAGACAAGGAGAAATAAATACCTAACAATTAACAATTAACAACTAACAACTAACAACTAACAAATTTAGTAATCAACCATTAATTCGGCCATTTCTTGTAGTAGCTCAAGTGTTTCTTTTGCATCTTTTTCGTTAATTCGATTCATTGCGAAACCGACATGAACTAATACCCAATCTCCTATACATGATTCGGGTGGATGTTGCTCGTCTACGATGCAGGCAATGTTAACTTGACGTTTGACTCCGCTTACTTCAACTGTTGCCAGCTTGTTTGTAACGTCGTTTATTTCTATTATTTTTCCTGGTATTCCTAGACACATTTTTTAGGTAATTGGTAATTGGTAATTGGGGATTGGAGATAGTTAGGAGTGAGGAGTTAGTAGTTAGGAGTTAGGAGTTAGGAGTTGGGAATTATTTTTCTCCTTGTCTCCTTGTCTCCCCATTTCCCCATCTCCCCTCGCTGCTGCAATTACGGCTTGCCCAAGTGATAAGCCTCCGTCGTTACAGGGAACTAAGCTGTGGGTGAGTACTTTGATTCCTGAACTTTGTAAGCGGTTGGTAACAAGTTGTAGTAATATACGATTTTGAAATACTCCTCCGGTAAGGGCTACTTGGTTGAATGAGTGTTGTTGACGTAGAGTATTTACTGTTTTTACTATGGCGATCGCCAATCCCATATGAAATTTTTCGGCGATGATTTTTGCGGCCGTTTTCTGTTGTAAGTCGTCAAGCAGTGCTTTCCACATGGGCTGTGGATCTATATAATAAATGCTATCTAAAAAGTTTAGTTGAAAAGAATAAGTTAGCGTTTCTTTACGTTGATTTAATTGTTTTTCATCTATTAAAGCTTCCATTTCGATTGCTGGTTGTCCTTCGTAGCTACATTGTTCTCGGCAAATTCCGATGGCTGCTGCTACTGCATCAAATAATCTTCCGGTGGATGATGTTAAAGGTGTATTTAATGATTTTTCTTTTAATTCGTTAAGAAGTTTAAGTGGCTTTTGTTCTAAGTATTTTACAATTTCTAAATTGCCATAATTTTGTTTGATATCTAACCAATTAAATGCTGATGTCAATTGTGCGTAGGTGTTTCGCCAAGGTTGATAAGTCGCTTGTTCTCCACCAATTAAGTGAACGGGTTTAACTGTAGCTAATCTGGTAAATTTACGATAATCTGCTAACAAAAACTCTCCTCCCCACAGGGCATTATCTTCACCTAAACCCAAACCGTCTAATGCAATACCTAAAACTGGTTCTGTATTTATAGATAAACTATTTTCTGCCATACAGGCTGCAATATGAGCGTGATGGTGTTGAATATCATATATTTTAATTTGATTTGCAACTGCTAATTCTTTACCAAATTTTGTAGATAAATATTCCGGATGTTTATCTACAGCCACAGCTTGCGGCTGATGCTCAAATAAATTTAAATATAAATTGAGCGTATCTTGGTAGCTCTTAAATACCGTGGCTTTTGCTAAATCCCCTAAATGCTGCGATAAAATTGCTTTTCCATCCCGCAATAAACAAAAAGTATTTTTCAATTCGCTACCCATTGCTAAGATTTGCGGAATATTTTCAAAACCTGATGGTAAATTAATTGGTGCTGGAGCGTATCCTCTTGCTCTGCGAATAATTTGTAATTTATCCCCTATAATTCTGACTACCGAATCATCAACTCGGTTAACAATCTCTCTATTATGAAAGAGAAAATAATCAGCTATTTTACTTAATTTTTCTCGCGCTTCCTGATTATTAATACATTGTGCTTCATCGGAAATATTACCGCTCGTTAACACAATTGGACGATTCATTCTCCTCAGAATTAAATGATGCAAAGGCGTATAAGGTAGCATGAAACCCAAAGTGTTTTGTTTTGGTGCGATTATTGGGGAGAGGGAGGAATGGGGAGAATCAATTAAGACAATTGGTGCGATCGCGCTTTCTAATAATTCTTTTTCTTTGGGTGTTGGTTGGCAGTATTGTTCGATTACTTGTATATCTCTTGCCATTAAAGCAAAGGGTTTATGGTAACGCTGTTTTCGTTGACGAAGTTTTTCGACTGTCTTATGGTTAGTAGCGTCACAAGCAAGATGGAATCCTCCCAAACCTTTGATTGCGACTATTTCACCTTTTTGTAATAAAGTACAGACAGCATCGACATCATCCAACATCGAAAACATCGCAGCAGTTACGGGTTTACCATCAGAGCGTTCCAACCATGCATGAGGACCGCAGGTATAGCAGGCTACTGGTTGTGCGTGAAAGCGACGGTTTTCTATGTCTGCGTATTCTTCTCTGCATTCGGGACACATTGCAAACATCGCCATGCTGGTGTTATTGCGATCGTAGGGAATAGCGTTAATGATACTAAGACGAGGGCCGCAATGAGTACAGTTTGTAAAAGGATAGCGATAGTATCTACTTAAAGGATCGAAAATTTCTCGTTTGCAATCTTCGCAAGTCGCAGCATCTGGAGGAATTTGTGTTTTTATCGAGGTATTAATACTATCAGAAATTACAAAATCATTAAATATCAAATCCTGTTGATAAGGGATTCGTTTTAAATTGTCGATCTTTGCTAAAGAAGGAGATTCTTGCTGTATTCTTTTAATAAATTCTTCTATAGATTGTTGACTTCCAGAGACTCTAATTAATACACCTTCACCATCATTACAAACGCTGCCTTTTAATTTTAATTCTTTAGCAATACGGTAAACTGTAGGACGAAATCCTACTCCTTGAACTGTACCACCGATTCTAATTTCTTCAGTATACATATATAATTTTGTTTGTAGTAAGCGTTTTAACGCTCTTAAGATCGGGACTAAAGTCCTTACTACGAACCTGATATTTATAATTAATCAATTTTCCACAGTAAAACTCTATTATTCCCAGAATCAGCTATAACCGCTGTATTTTTATATATATTAATTCCATAAGACCAATTTAAACTATCGCGAGTTGGTAATCCATAATCGCGATTTTCTCCTTTACTATAAAAATTATTTTGTCCAATTACTAAATCAGCATCAGCATCTTGTAAAGATAAAATTGATTGTGGTTTTTTCCATGCTAATAACCGGGAATTAGCTGTATCCGTAACTAATAACCAATCTTGAGTAGCAGCAACACCATAAGGCATACTTAAACTATTAGCTTTAGGAAAATAAACTCCCCGATTCATCTCTACCTTATCAAAACTTTCTTGTCCCAAAACTACTGCACAAGGAGTATTATTTTCTGTCGGAATTCCATCCCAAATCATCACCCGATTATTACCTGCATCGGTAACAACTAAGTTATTATCCCAAATAGTAATATCGTGACACCAGCGCATACTAGAAGCATCAGCATTACCACCACCATTTTCATCGCGGGATTCCATATTTGGTTGTCCTAAAACAACATCTGCTGCTTGTCCATTTTCTTCTGGTAGCTGATGCCAAATTAACAGACGACGATTTCCCGTATCGGCAACAAATAACTTTCCCTGATGATAGAAAATACCGTAACACCAGTTTAAAGTATTCGCAGCAGCGTTTGAATTTCCACGATTGGCTTGATTGTTGTTAAAATCAGCTTGTCCTAATACTAAATCTGCTGGAACATTACTATCTTCTGGCAAAGTTTTCCAAATCAAAACCCGATGATTCCAAGCATCAGCTACAGCTAATCCTTCACCACAGCTACAGATTCCGGTAGGAACATTTAAAGTATTTCTTCCTAATTTACCTTTAGCATTTTTCCCTTCAGAATTAAAGTTAGGTTGTCCAATTACCCAATCGCATGGTTGACTATCTGTAGTTGGAAAATTCTGCCATCCTAATAATCGATGGTGTCCCGTATCCGACACCCACAAACAACCAGTTTCTGTTAAACAGGCAGCACGAGGCCCAAACATTTCTATATTGCTTGGTGCTAAAGGTATTGTTAATTCTCCTGCTTTGAAAATTTTACCTAAAATCGTTTCTGCATTTTCTTTAAAAATTTTTGGCATTATATTTTATATAAGAAGGAATAAATTCCTTACTACGAAACTTATTTAACTGCTTTAACCTGTTTTATTTCTGGACAATATTCTTTAATTGCTGTTTCAACAAGTTGTGATAAAGTCAAAGTAGAAGATGGACAATTACCGCAAGTTCCAATCAACTTAACTTCTACACTATCTTCCTTGACACCTACTAATTCCACATCACCGGAATGAGTTTGTAAGCTGGGACGAATTGCATCGAGAGCAGTTTCAACCCGTTTTTTTAAAGTTGGTGTAGGTGGTTTAACTAATTCATGATAAACCAGCAATCCATAAACAACTTCATCTTTTACAGCATTTTTTAAAGCTGGCATCGAATCTTCTTTGAGGCTTTTGATTATTCTGGTTAAAGCTTCTTTATGCAAATCTTCAATTGCTCGCTTTAAACCTTCTGCAACACACCGCTGACTTTCATCCCATTCTGATATTATTGCTTCAAAACGGTTTATTTCTTCTACTAATTCTTTGATTTCTGTCATTATTTAATAGTTAGCTGTTAGTAGATAGTAGATAGTTGTTAGTTGATAGTTGCTAGTTGATAGTTGATTATCCACACCCTACGGGTGAAAGTTGATAGAATTTAGGTGCGGTTTTACTACAGTTGAATTACAAACTCATATTTTATATATTAATGGTAAAATTCAAAGCTATTAGTATCATAATTAATAGCTACTAACCACTAACCACTATCTACTAACAACCAATTCATTTCATTTTTAAATCTTTGAGCAAATACGGCATAAATACGCCGCCGACAAAACTAGATAATACTACTGGTATCCAAAAAGGAATGTTTGTTTGTGCGAGTAAAAATAGTATTCCAAAAGTAATGCTAATACCAATTGCGGTTTGTTTGACATAATACATATTGTCCCGCATTAGCTTTCCTTTGAAAAATAGCTTTGCGGAAAACCAACCTATCTCTAACATAATTACTCCTAGAAACTACTTAATAGATTCAATACTATAAGTCCTAAAATTGCACCGGGAATAACTCCAGCAGGCCCAAATAATCCACCTAAAATAGCGGCAAAGTTATACCCTAATTCCTCTCCAGCTAACAGCATCCCCCCAACAGCACCACCAATCATTGATACAACTGTTGCGACAACAAACCATATAAAACCTGTTAGCAAATTTAGTTCACCAGTCATTAAACTAGTAAACATTCCGTTTAAATCGTAATTCGTTAAAATATCAGCCATTTCAGTTATCAATTATCAGTGAACAGTTATAGTAATTTACCTTTAACTTTTAAACCATTACTTATTACTTATTACTTATTACTTATTACTCATCACTCTCAACTCCTAACTCCTAACTCTTAACTCCTAACTCCTAACTCCTAACTCTCAACTCCTAACTCCTGCAACACCTGAGATACGGCTTGTGCTTGTTGAATCTGTCCGTGTTGAGTGAATATTTCTAATGCTTGTTGATAATAATCGCGAGCTTTTAATAGATTTTGCTGATTACCAGCTTCAGGTCGGCGTAGTTTATCTGGTAAGTTAATTAAAGCGTTAGCTTTATTAGCGATGGTGTTAGCATATTCGATCGGCGTGTCTCTGGAGTTACGCACTTTCAACGCTTCGTTATAAGCTATAACAGCCCGCGAATTGTTCTCGAAGGGATGAGAAGAAGGTAAATATTGCAATGCGTTTCCTAAATTATTTTGCAACATCGCATATTCTCTCGGATGTTCAATCAGATTAATTCGTCTTAAGGCAACCTCGAATGACTGCACCGCTAAGCCTTCAAATAAATATTGTTCTTGAGAACCTTCAGACATTGAAAGATAAGCAATAGAGATATTGTTGTGTAATATTGCATATTCTTGCGGATATTTCTCCCAGGTGAAAACCTGCAAAGCCTCTTGATAAGCCTGAATGCTATCAGTCATTCGCGCCATATTCGATGATGCTAATGATTGCAGTACCAAACCTAGATTCATCCGTGCTTCTGCTGTCTCTTCGGGTGAAGCTAATTCTTCAAGTATTGGTAGCGCTTCTTCATATACGGTTTTTGCTTGTAAAAGCAGCTCTACGTTTTCTTCAGGAATAGCCTGTAATGCACTACCTTTACCGACTTTAGCACGAGCTTTATAAAGAGGAAAATCCTCACCGCACAACTCTTGTGCCTTGTCGTACAGAAAAATAGCATTGTATAAATCTTGAGCAGTTTTAGGCTTTTTAAGAAAACCTTGTGCTACCTCAATCAACATCTCTATTTTTTCTTGTGCTGCGGCTGAAGTGTTAGCAATTGCTTCCATTGCAGCTTTCACCGCAGAATCTGTAATGCTATTGTTCATTGCCATCAATAACCTGAAATAGACTGCAAATAGATGCTTATTTCCTGTATTGCACACAAGAATTATTAAGCAACATTATCTATAAGTTTGGATAGTAGATAAACCCTTTGACTGCTATCTTAAAGGTTTCCGCAGCCTGTTAACAATTTAATTATTTTAAACATTTTCTACCCTATTAATTCTATTATATCCTCAAAAAAACAATACGATCAAAAACATTTTTTTTAAATAGCGTATTTACAATATTTCTCTATAAATAATACGATTAAAAACTTTATTAAATATCATCAAGCTACAATCAGTTTATGTTTTAAATAGATTTAGGTCGTATAATATTATATATTAATTAAGCTGTTTTTCGGTAATATTTTGTTTGTATATCGAATAATATATTTATCCAAGTTCATAAATTACAATTTAAAATATATAAATACTTACATATTATTCACTATATTTATTAACTATATTAGTGTTTAAAACAACGTGCTATTAACAGTTAATAATATATTTTTTTAGTAAGTAGCAAAAAGTTATGTAAACAAACGAACAACTAAATAAAAATTTAATTGATATTAAGTAGCATAGAGATAGTCAAGATAAACATTGAAGGTCAAAAGTAAATAATTACTGATAATTGATAACTAATTAATGGCTAATTTATTATGGTTACAAGGTGGTGCTTGTAGTGGTAACACCATGTCATT
>CAYMZW010000116.1:0-16472 GCA_964395005.1 uncultured Rivularia sp. | reverse complement strand
GTTAGGAATTATGAGTTATGAGTTAGGTGTTATTTAATTTTGGATTCTCGATTTTGGATTATTGCCGAATTCCCAATTCCCAATTCCCAATTCCCAATTCCCTATTCCCAATTCCCTATTTTTTCCCAATCTTCACCGCATTACTCAGCATCTGAATTTGAGTGCCGGGATAGTAAAATTTAAGGATTTCTCCATTTTTCCAGCCTAGATTAGCTAGATTCATCGCGCCAATTTGACTCAAGCCTACTCCATGCCCTAATCCACCACCAACAAATTCATATCCCCAAAGTCCGGGTTTACCTTTATTGAGTGCATTTAAGTAAAATAAGGTGCTTCTAGGTGCAAAGAAGGCGCTACGAACTTCGTCTTTATATAGGTGAAAGGTGCCGATATCTGTTTCAACGGCTAGTTTAAGAATTCTCCCACCTTTACTGCGTTCGACTACTTGAATATCTTTGACAGTTTTGAATTTAGCAAAGGGACTGTTTTTAACTTTTAAAAATTTCTGCAATCCCTTGGTGATATTTTCTATACTGCTTTCTCTACGCCAGCGGAACCATTTTTGCTCGCTTTCGTTAAATCCTTTATTCAAGCTCATAAACAAACGAAAATTCTTTTCATCCGCTAAGCTTTGTTGAGATAAATTCCAAAATTCCTTCGGCGTATCTACTACTGGTTTCAAATAAGGACGATTTTCCCCATTCCAAACGCTGGTGAAAGAAGCAGTTACACCACCTGTTGTTGAAGAATATAGTGCATCTACCAACATATTATTATAGGTAAGTACCATACCCCTAGTCGCGGCGATCGCCCGATCTGTTTTTTCTGTAGCTCCCTTAAGTCCGTAATAAACCTGACAGTGAGTATCGGCACATAATTGATAATCATCCACCTCAAATCTACGTAAATTTCTCAAAGCATATGTACGAGCAATAATCGTCTGCGCTTCCATCGCCGCCTTGGGTGCATTCGCACCAATTTCATAAGGCACTACCCCGCGCAAATAGGTTTCTAATGGTACATTATTAACTAAAGAATACGTACCGTAAGCATTAGGCTGTAATCGCAGCCTTCCAGCATAAAGACGTTTGGATTTAGATTCTCCGCTTCGATTATTTACTTTAATTAAATTTTTATCGCTACTAATATTCAAATAGTTTCGATTGTAGCGATACCCGTTGATTACCCAACTTGCTTGGGGCACTCTCCGTAAAACCTTGCTATCAACATATGCTGTTTTTTGACCGGAGGCTTTGACGCTTTTCAATAATAAGCGTCGCAATAAAGGTGTATCATAAACCTCTCTTTTAGCCCACACCTGCCAGCGTTCGGGTTGAGCAATTTCTACTTCTATGCCTTTCTTACGCCACATTTGGGCACTGTCTTCCGCTGTCTCAAAAGTACGGTATGTCCCTAAAACCAGCCGCTCGTCAAGCACTGGTTGCGTTAAAGGCTGCATCGCCGTCTGTATTTTGACAGGTTCGGTAGTTACTAAGGTTTGCTGTCTTTTATCCGAATTAAAAGTTAACTTTAATTTATCGCCTTCCGTGGGTTCGAGGATCAACTCATCATCAGGATCTGAAGCAAATCGCTGCACAATCCCAATTTTAAGTTCAACATCAGAAACCTTCGTGGCAGGAATCGATGCTCCTGTAAGTCCCAATAAACACGAAGTTGTCAGTATGGTACAAGATAAACGCTCTAAGGAAATTTTCATAGAAATTCAAAACTAAGGGTGCCCGCCGGTGCTACAAGTAATTGCTTAAAACCCGTCTCGCTGCTTAATACTATTAGTGTATAAAATGCCTAAGAATACCACTAGCATTTTTTTTATCAATTATTGAGTGGTAAATTAAAGTCATAATGACTATGATTAAGTAAGAAGATAAACCTGCATTAATTGTGGAGGCGGCGATCGCTTAGCATGAAAATAGAAGAAATCCCACTAGATCAAATAATACGTCCACTTCCCCGTCAAAACGACGCAGAGAAAGTTAAAGCTTTAATGAAGTCAATTGCAGAAATTGGGCAGCAAGAGCCGATAGATTTATTAGAAGTGGATGGGAAATATTACGGTTTTTCCGGTTGTCATCGCTTCGAGGCGTGTCAGCGTCTGGGAAAAGAAACAATAAAAGCCAGAGTACGTAAAGCACCCAGAAGTGTTTTGAAGATGCATTTAGCGTAGTTATTTGATAGTTGTTAGTTGTTAGTTGTTATTAAACGTCGCAGACATGAGCCGTTCAAAGTTCGTAGTAAGGGCTTTAGCCCTCTCATAAAAAGGCTTTAGCCCTTACTACAAAAGGCTTGCGGTTTGCAACCAGGTATGAATTTAGATTAATGTTACTAATATTTGGGAAGTCAGGTTTTTAGAATATGTATCTGTAATACACTTACAAATTTTATAAAAACCCGACTTCTGGGCATTAAACTCAGGAGTGCGCTATTTAAGCCGTGTGGTACTAGACATTTAATTTATAGGTTTAGCAATAATATTACCTTTCTCAATTTGCTTTTTAATATCCTCACTAAAAAGGATTTGACTTGTATTACCAGAGATAATCTTGGCAAGACTCGATTTATCATCTACATCAATCAGTTCTACCCGAGCTAATGGTAATGTAAAAGTGCGAATGACTTCTTTTGTATCAGGATCTACAAATGTTTTAGTTACTTCCTCAATTTTTAGCTTCATACCCTTTTGATAGTTATGTAATTTACCGCGATTAAGAACAATAAAATTTCCAAAAGTACCAACAACAACACTATTTTTATTAACAAATTGCTTTAATAAAGAGATAAAATTATTAGAATTAGCATTTAGCTTTTTTACAATCCTATCAATAGCTATTTTTGTTGCTAAAGTCATTAAACTGCCTTCATTCTCTGTTGAAGAATGGCTGACTTTTTCTTGCCGATCGGTATTTATAGATAATCTAAATTCAGTACCATTTCTAGAATAAATCTCGTTAAGATAGTCATTTCTACTAGAAACTGTATTTGTAAAATTATCATTATTAATAAGTCCTATATTTATTCTAGGTACTTGTAGATTACTTTCCGAAAAATTACTACTGCCAGTTTCGGTAAAAGAATCGATTATTTCACCCGTAGCAGTATTAATAACTCTGATGCTTAATGCGACATCAGCGTTTGTATTAGTAGTAGTTTTACCAAAACCAAGAAATCCACCTCCAGATGTCCTTTTTTTGATATCAAATTGAGTTAAAGAACCTATTAATATCGCTTCAACACCAAATTGCTTACGAATTTGACACAACTTTAGATTTTTTTTATCGGTGAGTTCAATTTGCATTCTGTCAATTACTATAAAATTACTATCCGTCGCCAACTTACTTGCTATAATGTCGGCAATTCTCTTGACTTCTTCTGTATTACTAGATAACGATCTACTATTTAAACTAGTAGCGACAATTGTGAAATCAGCAACAACAATTCTCAGTTTGGGAGATGCGAATTGATGAGGAATAGAACAATCTTTTTTCTGAATATTCGGGGAAGCTGTTTTATCCTCAGCATTAACTGTTTTTACGGTAGTTACTTGCAAAAAAGATGTAAATATTGAAAAAATAATTAACGAGGTTAGGCAACGAACAAAATAGTAATTCCTCATTTTTTCCTCAACAAATACCTACCTCCATCAGTTAAACCCAAATAGTAAATACTACAGATAAATTACGAAAAAAACCGGAGATCGAAAGCTAGATCGAGTATCAAATAATTTTATATTAAAAGATAGTGTTCTTCTTGTTATTACGGCAATAAAGTGTCTAATATTGCAAAATAACTGAATATTCAGGTTTTTGAGTTCTAATTCCTTATCTAAAATAAACTAATAAACTACGAATACTCTGGTAAATTAAGGTAACAAGCGTTACATACAATAATTAAGGCTAAACTATGAGGATACTTTTGTAGTATAAAAAACATTGAGAACACAAATTTATTAACAATCAAACCCATCGCAAATTCCCTATAAAATAGAAAACTGTGTATTAATTTATAATTTTTAGAAATATAAAACGTGCTAACGAACCTATTACCAACAATCAATATTCTCAAGCAACCCACAAATCCAGCTTGGGTAGAATTAGCAATATCTAACTTAGATGTAATATTACTCGATCATTCACAATGCGAACGTAAAGCAGCATCAGCAGCAATCAACTTTATGTTTCGCTACCCTTCAAATGCAAAAATGGTCAAGGAATTAACTAAAATTGCCAAAGAAGAATTAGAACACTTCGAGCAAGTTAATCAATGGTTAGAAAAGCGAAACATTCCTTTACGCCCAGTAACTCCACCTCCTTACGGTGCGAAATTAAAAGCTCTAATTCGTCCCAACGAACCCAATAGATTTTTGGATTCTTTACTTGTAAGTGCTTTAATAGAAGCTCGCAGTCACGAACGCTTAGGATTATTAGCCGCACATTGTCCCGAACCAGATTTAGCCAAATTTTATCAAAGCTTAATGGCATCAGAAGCAAGGCACTATGGCATTTATTGGGTACTTGCAGACACTTATTACAACCGCGAAATTGTCATGCAGAGATTAGAAGAATTATCAATCGCCGAAAGTGAAATACTTGCAACTCTTTATTATGAACCAAGGATTCATAGTTAATTGGGGATTGGGAATAGGGCATGGGGGATTGGGCATGGGGGATTGGGCATCGGTAATTATTAACTCCAAACTCCTAACTCCAAACTCCAAACTCCTAACTCCAAACTCCAAACTCCTAACTCCTAACTGTTCACTGTTCACTGTTAACTGTTCACTGAAAAATGGTGAGTCTTTATTTTCGAGATTTTTTGATTCGTCAATGGAAGCCGAGCGATCGCCATTGTGCGGAGTCAGTTATTTGCTCAGTATTATCTGAATACGGTTTGGGTTGGGAACCCGATGGTGCGGATAAAGATGTATTGGAAGTTGAAGATTTTTACTTAGATAACGGTGGAGATTTTTGGGTAATCGAATACCACGGTGAAGTAGTAGGTACCGGGGCTTACTATCCTATCGAACGCGGCGAAAACGCTGTAGAGATAAGAAAAATGTATTTGTTGCCCAAAGCTAGAGGTTTTGGATTAGGGAAATTTTTGCTACAACAGTTGGAAGCAGCAATAAGCAGCCGTGGTTTCAAACAAATTTGGATTGAAACTGCCAGCGTTTTGCATCAAGCCGTCAAACTCTATGAAAGCAACGGCTACAAACCTGCAACAGGTGTAGAAACAGAACGCTG
Organism: uncultured Rivularia sp.; assembly: GCA_964395005.1. GTDB lineage: Bacteria > Cyanobacteriota > Cyanobacteriia > Cyanobacteriales > Nostocaceae > Rivularia. The sequence goes on along the minus strand of CAYMZW010000116.1, from coordinate 11,214 downwards.
CGATCGAGTTTACGTAAAAGAGTTTACGTAAAAGAGTTAGGAGTTAGGAGTTAGGAGTTAGGAATTGGGAGTTAATAATTACCAATGTCCAATGCCCAATGCCCAATGCCCCATGCCCCATGCCCAATGCCCAATGCCCCATGCCCCATGCCCAAAATATAAATATGCAAATTTGGAAAAGTTTTCTTAATCTTTTTTTACAATCAAATTGTCCTTTATGCCAGCGCCCAGCTTCGGAAGAGTTTTGCGAATATTGCCATAAGCAATTACAAAAGTGTCGTTTAACTGACTCCTATAGCAGGAAAACTAATTTATTATCTCTACGGGTAATTGCTTGGGGTGGTTATGGGGGAGCTATCAAAAGGGCGATCGCCACGATGAAATATAATAATCATCCAGAAATTGCTCGTCCCCTGGGTGAATGGCTTGGAGAAGTATGGCTGCAAGAATGCGGTGCGGAAAGTTCTTTTATGGTAGTTCCAATTCCGATGCATCCAGAGAAGCAAAAAGAAAGAGGTTTCAATCAAGCAGAGCTAATTGCAAAAAGCTTCTGCCAAACAACTGGGCTAAAATTAAAAGCAAATGGATTACAAAGAGTCAAAGCAACTGAAGCGCTATTTGGATTATCACCAACCGAACGTAAAGAAACTTTAACTCAAGCTTTTGATGTAGGAAAAGATTTTCGCAAGCCTCCAAATGTTCCTATAATTTTAATTGACGATATCTATACAACAGGTACTACAGTCAATTGTGCAGTAGAAACTTTAAGTAAATCTGGAATTACCGTTTCCGGTGTTGCAGCAGTTGCCGTTCCTCGAAAGCAAACTACATAAAGAATTCATAGGCAAGCCTGCCTAATAAAAATTATAATTAACCAACACTAAGATTATTTTTACTGGAAAACTATATACAATCATGAGTAAGTCTAAAGCGCTGGTTTTAGGATGGTTTGGGTTAATTCCTGCTACGTTGCTGGCATTTGGTATGAGTACGACAACAGCTTTTGCTCAAGTAAATAAACAAGCAAATAAATTTTATAATCCCATACCTTTACCCAGCACTTACGAAATTTCCGACGCACTCTCCGATAATGATATTCCTACCGGGCAAGGTGGCTTTGCTCGCGATTATACAGTGAAGTTAGCCAAAGGCGATAATTTAGCAATTGACCTCTCTTCAGATAGCTTTGACAGCATTATTACCCTGCTTGCTCCCGACGGTTCAACAATAGCAGAAAATGACGACGGCCCCGACGGTAGCAGTAATTCACTACTCTTCACCCGCGTTACCAAAGCCGGGACTTATATTGTTAGGGTTCGCTCTTTCGGAGAAACCGGAATCGGCAGCTTTAAATTGAAAGTAACTCGATTGAAGCCAGTTAAGTAGTTAGGAGTTAAGAGTTAGGAGTTAGGAATTAAGAGTTAGGAGTTAGGAATTAGAAAAACTGGTTAACTGTTAACTGTTCACTGCTCACTGTTCACTGCTCACTGTTCACTGCTCACTGTTCACTGCTCACTGAATTGTCATGGCGCACAGAAAAAGTGCTTCAGTCCATTCTACAACTGCGCCGTAAGTATCCCCGGTATGACCACCTAATTTATTGTTGAACCAAGCACCTGTGAGAAAGGCAATGGCAATTCCTGCTACTGTCATGCTTATTGCTGCTAATAAATTCAATTGGCTAAATTGGCTAGATATCAGCTTTACGCAACTTAAAGTTAATAGCAGTAAAACAGAAGGTAAAACATCTTTATAAGAACGAATTGCTTGCTTGTGAAATGCACCTTTACCAGTTGGCTTTAGATAATCATATCTTTGTATAGCTAATATCTGTGCCCATCGTCCCCATGCACAAGCAGCCATCAGTATCAACCACCGATTTTCTTGAATTTCTGATAAAGCTACCGTTTTGAGTAAGATTACAACAACTGCTGCCATTGCTCCAAAGGCTCCTGTAGCGCTATCAGTCATTACTTCCAAGCGCCGCTCTTTATCCGTTACTGCCAACCCATCGGCAGTATCCATTGCTCCATCTAAATGCAGTCCTCCCGTAATCGCAATCCAGCTTGCTACTACTAATGCACTACGAGTTAGTACTGACACTCCTAAGAAATTAGCTACAATGTCGAATAATCCTAAGATTGCTCCTATCATTATCCCAATCGCAGTTGCAAAACGTGCTACCTTGCCAAACTCCAATTCTTGAATGTAAGGCATTGGAATAGACGTATAAAATATAATACTTGCAACCAGATTTAAAACTTGAGTTTTCCACCACGGGTACTGAGCATTCATAGTTGTCAAAATAATTACTTAAGTAGGACAAAACAATGGCACTTACGATTACCGCACAAACAACAGTATCAAATTTTAAAACTTGAAATAAGATTTACTTGTATGAGAAACTGAGTCAAAAAATTTGTTATGCTTATCTAAGTAGGAAAAAATAGCTCAGTAATATTTATAACATTTCAATGAAGCATAAAAAGTTGCATTTTAATAAGTGGTAGTGTTTTTTGTAGTTTGAAAAAAAAGCGATTGTAATTAATGTCAGTGAGTTTAAGCAATTAGTCCGCCATATCTGATAAATATATATTGCAGGGCATAGATTACCGCTGATTCATTGGTTATGCAGACTATAACGTTGTACTTCACCTTTGCTCAAAAAGCTATTTGATTATGAATCACCATCTACCCGAAACCAAAATACCAGCTCCATGTATAGTCAATACAGGTGTCATCGTAAATAAAATTGATATGCGACGATTGCTGGGGGATTTAGGTCGTGTCCGCTATGCTTACACCCAAGATGGTGAGGTTTCCGGTGAGGGTGAAGGGGATGTAATGGAAGTTTTTGCAAATCCCCGACGCTCCACATTAGTCGCGAATCATGCTCTTTATTTAAACGTTCACAGTTTTGACTATTTAGAACTGACTCAGTCAGCCGAGAAAGAAGCCTGTTTTGATTTAGTTCAAGAAGGCGTGCGTTTGCGGTTGATTCCTCTTTCTACTCCGATGCAGGAACGGCAAGAACGTTGTTGGAATACAAGCGCCATTGAAGCAATGATGGAGCAGGTATTATCGGCTAAGTGGGACGCTGAAATTGATGATGATAGTTCCGATATGTTCTAAATTTAGTTCCTAAATGGAATAAGCTGGTTTAATAACTTAAATCGTTAACAGAACTGTCTCGGTTTTCTTAATTTTGAGCGCACATTTTTCATTCCAATGTCTTGCTAAATGCAGCAACACTTCAGCGCGTGCTGGAATATTTTCTACGCCTCATGGTGTGGTAGAAACGCCGCGCTTTATGCCGGTGGGAACGCTGGCAAACGTTAAAACCATTACTCCAGCCCAATTAAAGGAAACTGGAGCGCAAATGGTACTCTCAAATACTTATCATCTCCATTTACAACCGGGCGAGGCGATTGTAGCAGGAGGAGGTGGACTGCATAAGTTTATGGGTTGGGATAAACCGATGCTTACCGATTCCGGTGGGTTTCAGGTTTTTAGTTTAAGCGAAATGCGTAAAATTACTGAAGAAGGAGTAAGCTTTCGCTCTCCTCGTGATGGAAGCATAATAAATTTAACGCCAGAAAAATCAATAGAAATTCAAAATACTTTAGGTGCGGATGTCATCATGGCATTTGATGAATGTCCCCCTGCAACAGCCAATCGCACGGAAGTAGAAGCTTCAACTGAACGTACTTACCGCTGGTTGTTGAGATGTTTTGAAGCGCATAATAGTAGCGAACAAGCCTTGTTTGGAATCGTACAGGGTGGAATTTATCCCGATTTGCGTTCTAAAGCTGCAAATGCTTTAACAAAATTGGATTTGCCAGGATATGCAATCGGTGGTGTCAGCGTTGGAGAAGAGCCAGAATTAATTCATAAAATTGTTAGAGAAACAGCACCTTTATTACCCGCTCACAAGCCGCGTTATTTAATGGGAGTGGGTACGCATCAAGAAATGGTAATGGCGATCGCTTCGGGTGTAGATTTATTTGATTGCGTGATTCCGACTCGCTGGGCTAGACACGGTACTGCGGTGGTAAATGGGGAAAGATGGAACGTTAAAAATGCAAAGTTTCGTGAAGATTTTACTCCCCTTGATGAAACCTGCCCTTGCTACACCTGTCAAAATTTTACTCGCGCTTATCTATCGCATTTGATACGAGCGCAAGAGATTTTGGCTTATACGTTATTAAGCATTCACAATATTACCGAATTAATTAGGTTTACCCAGAAGATTCGGGAAAGCATCTTAAACGATACTTTTACCGCAGAATTTGGTCATTGGTTAAACCAGTGAGGAGTAATTTACACAAACTTTAATTTTGATTCAGTTTTAGGGAATCATAAATTTATAGAGCGGGAAGAATAACTACTATTTCACCAAAATTTTCAGCAAAGTTTACTTCTAATCCAATGAAGCGGATATTTGCTGCTTTTTTGTCATGGAATGGGTTTGGCTGATGATTTGGGATTCATATATTTTCTCTAATCCTAAAACTCGAATTAAAAGTGGCGAAGTTGGTTTGCGTCAGTACTGGATTAGGAATGGCGATCGCCCGCGCAATTATCGAAGAAACTCATCAAGGAAAAATCAGCGTATCATCAGTTAGAGGCAAAGGAACCGAATTTACAATTGAAATTCCTCTTTTAGCTTAAAATTTCGACCCTTATTTGGACTATAAATTATTTACTACCTATTCCTTATTACTTATTTCTGCCAACCAACTTCCCATACCCCAATCATGTTAAGATATTGCTCAAATATGAAAACTATGTTGGATACTTGGATTTAAACAAACATGGAAGTAACACTATTATTAGCGAAATTGCCGGAAGCTTATCAAGTTTTTGATCCTCTCGTAGATGTTCTCCCAATCATTCCCGTTTTCTTCTTATTACTAGCTTTTGTTTGGCAAGCTGCTGTAGGCTTCAAGTAAGTTAATTGACAACCATCTTTTTAGACAGGCTTCACAAGCTTGTCTTATTTTTTGCTCATTTTATTTGCAAAATTTGATATATCTTAACTTATTGTAATAAATTGGATAATAGATATAGTATTGATTGTCACGGAAATATTTAACCAGGCATTAACTATGGGTAACATCAATTTTGTCAAAGAAAATCAAGAAGTAGTCGCAGCTGATGGTGCGAATTTGCGATTGAAAGCTATGCAAAACAATATAGATATCTATAAAGTATGGGGCAAAATGATGAACTGCGGAGGTGCGGGGCAGTGTGGAACCTGTATTGTAGAGATAACAGAAGGAATAGAAAATCTCTCACCTCGTACCGATGCAGAAAGCAAAATGTTGAAGAAAAAGCCAGATAATTATCGTCTTGCTTGTCAAACTTTAGTTAATGGTCCGGTGAGTGTAGCAACCAAGCCCTAAAAATTATATCTTGTAAGCAGTCTTTTTTGTGATATCGTTCGGCTTAAGCATCAGTAATGCTATGCTAAAACTAGTGGCTGCAAATAAAAAGAGAGGCTTTTTTAACAATGCAAACTAATGATTTGGGATTCATTGCGAGCATATTGTTCGTACTAGTTCCCGCAATTTTTTTAGTATTACTTTACACCTTAACAGTTAGCCGTGAAGGCGGAAGAAACGATTCTTAATCAAGATTTCATTCTTTAAAAGGAAAAACCCCGACACTATGTATGAGTGTGGGGGTTTTATCTATCAACCGCGAAATCTATAGTTAATAAATGAATCGAATGTAAAATAGCTGTTTAAGCTGCGGCAGTACGCGCTAGTAAAACCGGGCAGGTAGCATTAATTCTGACATAATCAGACAGAGAAGTACCTAAAAGTTTATCCAAATCGACAAAATTCTTAGCGATTGAAGGGCGACGATCTGGAGAGCCGACTAATAATAAGTCTATATTCATCTCTTCAGCCAAGCTACAAATTTTTTCACCTGGTTTGCCAATGCTGAGTATACTGCGAGTTTTAACACCAAGCTTTTGAGCTTTATTCGCTGCTGCTTCTAAAATAGGGTGTTTTTCCGCATTAACTTGTGCAGTTTCGGCTGATGGACTTTTTAAATCAGTCATGACGTGAGTTAAAAATAGCTCGCCGCCTTTAATATCTTTTAGTAAGAATAAAGCCAAGTCTAAACAGTACTGTGACGCTTCCGATTTGTCAATCGCCACCATAACCCGGTTAACTGCTTTTACATAAATATCATCTTTAACCAGTAACATCGGACGCGAAGACAGTTGAAAAACATACTGACTCACTGAATTAGCTAAAATCGATTCCAAGCGCTTGAGTCCTCTTGAACCCATAATTATTAAATCGGCATCGATTTCATTTGCGACTTGGCAAACCACATCTTTAGGTTCACCTTGACGCAGCACCGAATTAACTTGATTGGGATTTAGCTGCAACTTTTGAATAGCATTTGATAAAATTTTACCGCCTTCTTCCCACTTAGCTGTCATAGATTCGGCGGTGGTTTGTGGAGGAACAACGTGCAAAACGGTAATTTTTGCTCGTTGAATTGATGGTATTTCCTCCATAAGTTTGAGCATTTCTTCCGCATGTCCCAATCCTGAGACAGCTAGCAAAATATTTTGCATCATAGGGACATCTTTTGTATTGCTTAGCTTGGGTTTTTACATGAAGCTCGAATTCTCTGTGTTTTTTGCCATTGCTATAAAGCAAATCACATTCATACACAGTAGACGTTATCTATATATGAACCGTCATTACTTGAAGTTATAATTTACGGCTCTATATCATTTAGCTTACTTCTAATTCTGCACTATTAACTTCATGAATAATTATAAAATTGATTAGTTGTAATCTATGTTTAATAAAGTTAATTATAACTAAGTAAACTATTGTAAATAATATGCATTCAAACGTAAAGATATAAATTTTTGTTACTCAAAATTATTAAATTAACTAATATATGCATATACAAATTAGATGAAGTTATATAAAGTAATAAAATTTTGATTTGCTGTTGTAAATAACACTGTTCGATTTATCTATTTGATATGTTTATTACAACAATTCCATATGCTTTTAAAGAAAACATTTTTTAAAATTATCTCCGATATCCAGGAAAGGGATGTGCAAAGGGGACAGAAAAAAATACCTCTTCGATCCAATCCCCAATGCCCAATGCCCAATGCCCAATCCCCAATTACCTAAGCCGCACTTTTCAAACCGTTATGCTTAAGTAAAGGTTCGGTACTAGGTTCCCTACCACGGAAAGATTTAAATACTTCCATTGGGTGTTTGCTACCACCAAGAGCAAGTACGGTATCGCGGTAGCGTTCGCCGGTAGCTTTAATTGCTTGTTCGTCTTCTAAGCCAGCTTCTTCAAAGGCAGCAAAAGCATCTGCACTCAAGACTTCAGCCCATTTATAACTGTAATAACCTGCCGCATATCCACCAGCAAAAATATGTCCGAAGGCACAGAGGAAATTATCTTCAGGTAGCGGTGGCAATACAGTTGTATTTTTAGCGATGCGATCGCGAACATCATCGGGAGTTTCCCCACCGTCAGCACGATAGCGGTAATGCAATTCTATATCAAGCAAGCTGAAGTGCAGTTGACGCAACATTCCACTACCGCTCATGTAGTTGCGTGCCGCTACAAGTTTTTGATAATAATGTTCTGGTAGAGGTTCGCCGGTTTCGTAATGCTTCGCCATTCCCATTAAAGTAGGGCGTTCGTAACACCAGTTTTCCATAAACTGGCTGGGTAATTCTACGGCATCCCATTCGACATTATTAATACCCGCTGCACTAGGATAATTTATTTTGGTAAGCATATGCTGCAAACCGTGACCAAATTCGTGGAAGAGGGTTTCTACTTCCGTAAAGGTCATTAAACTGGGTTTATCGTCAACTGGAGGGGTTTGATTGCATATCAAATAAGCGACGGGTAACTGAATATCAGTTTTACCGTTTTCCTGAATTTGACGGCGATTTAAACAGGTATCCATCCATGCACCACCGCGTTTTTCAGCAGGGCGGCTGTAAGGATCTAAATAAAAATAAGCTATGGGATTACCAGTTTCATCGGCGATTTGAAAATAGCGGACATTTTCGTGCCATACCGGCGCTTGTCCGTCAGCAGGAGTAACGTTAACGTTAAATAAGCGTTTAACTAATCCGAATAAGCCATCAAGAACTTGAGGAAGTGGGAAATATGGACGTAATTCTTCTTGTGTAAAAGAAAACTTCTCTTCACGCTGGCGCTCTGCCCAAAAGGTAACATCCCAATTTTTCAAATCGTTAGCTTCAGGAGCATTTTTAGAAGCTGCAAACTCTTTTAATTCTTCTAATTCCTTCTTCGCAGCATCGTAACTGGTAAGACGCAATTCTTCCAAAAGTTTATCAACAGCTTCTACGTTAGGAGCCATCTTACTCGCCAAACTCACCTCGGCATAATTTTTATATCCGAGTAATTGAGCTAATTCCTGTCTTAACTCCAAAATGCGCTTAATTATCGGTCTATTATCCAAATCTCCCGCAGATGCCCGAGAAATAAAAGCTTTATACAGTTGTTCGCGTAAATCTCTTCTCTTGCTGTGCTGCATGAAAGGAGCGTAGCTAGGAAAATCCAAAGTTACCAACCAAGGGCCATTTTCCGGGGTTGCGTTTTCCTCACCTGCATCTCTTGCCGCTTGCGCTGCCAAACTCAGCCAGCTTGGAGGTAAACCTTCAACTTCTTCTGGATTTACTAACTTTAATTTGAAAGCTTTAGTTGCATCCAAAACGTGATTTGAGAACTTTGTCGAAAGTTCCGCCATTTCCATTTGGATTGCGTTAAAACGTGATTGCGCTTCACCTTCCAAACCAATACCAGCAAGTTCCGCATCGCGGATAGATGATTCAACAATTCGCTGTTGCGCCGAGTCCAAAGTATTCCAAATATCGCCTTCTCGCAAGGCTTTAAAAGCATTATAAATAGGTTTACTTTGGCTGAGTCGATTAGAAAACTGGACTATTTTTGGTTGTGAAGTTTCGTAAGCTTGACGTAATTCCGGGCTATTTTTCACACCCATCAAATGGCTAACAATACCCCAACTCCAAGTCAAACGTTCGGTTAATCTTTCTAAAGGTTCTACCAAACCGTTCCAAGTGGGTTTTACATCAGCTTCTAACTGAGTAAGTTCTTCATTTAACTCCGAGAGTAATTGATTTAAAGCAGGTTCTACGTGTTCCGGTTTAATTTCCGTAAAAGAAGGTAAACCCGAACATTTGAGCAAAGGATTATCCGAGATAGCAACGTTCGTGGTCATAAATGTGTGTGAGACAAATATTCTATTATATAGTTCTAATTTAATCGGTATTTATGGATAAGCGCCTTTGTGGAATTCCGTACCGGAAGGGTGAGGAGTTAGGAGTGAGGAGTTAGGAGTGAGGAGTTTAAAACTATATCTGGTTGTTACTATTCTAATGTTAGATTAAACTCCAAGAAATTTGGTCAGGTTTTTTATTTTACTCAGTCATATAAACATAAACTTGATATAGGTATTTGTCTAAATTTTCTCCATTTGAAGTTTTGAGATTTACACGTCTATTTGATTTGCTAAACCCAGTTATTTCCCCTTTAATTATTGTTTTCGTTTCATTGTCAAGGTAATTTCTTACTTCAACTTGGTAGCCAATAAGTTTTTCAAAATCAATATCTTCATCCTTATTTAGGCGAAATGCATCTTTATACATATTATCTATGATTGATTCTAATGGTTTCGGCAGTCCTAACTTCTTGAATAATTTAGTATTATATATAGCTTCATCCCAATTTTTCGCCTCTTTTAGCTGCTCTACCGTTAAATTCTCCGCAGCTTTCAAATTAGTTGATACCAAATTAGCATTAGTTAGTTTTGCTCCGGAAAAATCTGTAGTATAAAATATTTCGCGTTGATAAGGAGGGCCTAACTCATCATCAACTACTTCTACTTCAAAAAAATTAAAATCAATTTCTTCTTCGTACCATGTTTTTGCATTTACAAGTCTTGCATTACTTAAGTCAGTATTTATAAAGTTTGTATTTTGTATATATGACTTTTCAAGATTAGCCCCGCAGAGATTGGCATTGGTAAAATTAGCGCCATTGAGGCTAGCTTCACTAAAATTAGCCCCGCAGAGAATGGCATTTGTAAAATTAGCACCATTAAGGTTAACGCCATTGAGATTAACGCCATTGAGATTAATACCACTAAGGTTGGCAGTTTTTAACAGAAATTGTAAAAGCTCAGCATCATGTAGAAAATGTAAAATTCTATTTTGACGTTCTATATCATTTTCTAGTCTTCGTAATATTGTTACTGTTCTTATACGTGCTATATCTCGTACAGAATTATCTTCATTATTGTTTTCGTTTTTATTATAAAATAATTCAGACCGACTTCTCTCATTAATTAAAATTACTGCCATACTGTCAATATAAGCCTGAAAAGCCTCTTCACGTAAATTAGCTTCGGCAATATATTTTTCAAATGTTTCTCGTTTTTCAGCTTGTTCTTTTTCAACAGACGCTTGTTTTTCCGATCGTCGTTGTTCGCTAGTTTGAAACTGAAATAAAACAATTGGAATTGCCAAAGTACCAGCTAAGCCTAACCAATCCCAAAGTGTCTTACCTGATTGAAAATATTCAGTTTCAGTTTTCTTAATACTAATAATCTTTCCGTCTTTTATTGTTGTTTCTATACTTTTTGATTTATTTGAATCTTCTCCAAAACCACTCCAGTTAAATTGGTAGAGAACAGGAATACTAATAAGGCTTATAAGTAGCACTAACAGTACCTTAATTTGCAAGGACTTAAAAATATTTTTACTCGTTTTCATGAAATACGAAAAAGCATCACCCTTTTAATACATGGGTAAAAAAGTTTATTCCGTAAAATCTACAAATATAAATTAACAATTTCAAACCCAAAACCACACTTTATGTCCTTGCGGACACGCGCTCGCCGCACGCTCCGCGTGTTCAGCTTGCTGACTCGTTAGAGTAACGCTAACGCTGCGGTTTTTTAAAATCCCAAGCCGGTGTAAGCGGATTTGATATGATAACTGTATTTACCCGCAAAAAATAAAGCCAGAAGCTAGAAAAATTAATTTCTAAATTCTGACTTATATTTGCTATGAAATTTTTAATTATAAACCTGACAATACTTCAATATTTATCATTATGATATGAAATTTATTTTATTTACAATCAGAACCAATA
>CAYMZW010000115.1:0-16487 GCA_964395005.1 uncultured Rivularia sp. | reverse complement strand
ATCTTCCCCAGTAGCAACAGCATCTGATGTTTCTACTTCCGATACATTCGTTTCTTTAACTTCTTCTGTCTGAGGCTCTGTACTATCTTCTACAACTTCTTCAGATTCGGAAACTATTTCAGTTGCTTCTTGAGGAGATTCGACAACTTCTTCAGATTCGGAAACTATTTCAGTTACTTCCTGGGGAGATTCGGCAACTTCTTCAGATTCAGAAACTACTTCAGTTACTTCCTGGGGAGATTCGGCAACTTCTTGTGATGTTTCTTCAACTTCAGTACTTACCTCAGTTGTCTGTTGCTTATCTTGAATATTTTTGTAAGCAGCTTTAGCAAAAGCCAACAAATCTTCAGTTTGAGCCGGAGGAGATTCTTCTGCTGATTGTGTACTTACTTCCTGTTCAACTTTCTGTTCAACTTTCTCCTCCGAAGAAGGATCGGAAGACTTTTTATTTTGACGGCGAAACCAATTAAAAACCATTGCAGCAAATAACGTCAGCTATAAAACTTTGATTAATTATTAATTATTAAACACAGAAGGAGTTGGGCAACGGATGGAGTTAGGCAACGGATGAAGTTAGGAGTTTAAATTAATTACCTATTACCTATTACCTATTACCTTTAACCTTTAACCTTTAACCTTTAACCTTAATTTACCGTTTAACCTGTTGCTCGGTGATTTTGCGTAAAACACCATTGATAAATCGATGTCCATCTTCTTCACTGTAACGTTTGGCGAGTTCTACAGCTTCATTGATTGCTATTCTTGGCGGAATATCAAAGAATTCCATATCAGCTACAGCAATACGAAGAATATCTCGATCGATTTGAGCAAGTCGGTTTACTTGCCAATCTACTAAAGCAACAGATATTTTTTCATCTAAAAAATCACGTTCTGACGAAATTTTTCTCACCAGCTTGATAGCATATTCGTTTATTTCTGCGTATTTTTTATTTAATTCTTGACCTAATTCCAAAAAATCCATTGTATAAGCCAATCTATTAATTGCTGCTCTAGTATATTCAATTGCTTCTTTGAGCATTGTTCTAGAAGTATTTAGATCGGTAGCGCGAGTTTCGCTAGTTAAAAGCTTATCGTTACTGTTTCTTAATTCCTCAGAAGCATTTTCTAAACAATCTTTGATTTCTCCTCTGAGAGTACGTACCGTTCCCAGCACTAATTCGGGAAGTTGATCTTCTGTTAAAGTTTTGGGATTTACAGGTAACTGAGAAAGGCTTAATAAAGCTAGTTCGCGAGCAATTTGACGGGGTTGACGAGGTTTACGGTCTTGCATAGCAATATTAATATAATTCGTAATGTAGCGGATATCAGCGACGCAAACGTAATTATGGGCAAAACGCTCATCAGATGTTTTTTGATAAATTAACTGTTTGCGTCTTCCTAGAATCAACTTGCCATAAAAATTAATCAGTACTGCTCAAAATACCACGCAACCGGGCACTACGAAGCAATAATGATCATTTTGCTTCTTCAACAGGAATTACTTGCCGTTTTTTTTCTCGCGGTTCTATTTTACGTTCTTTGGGTATTTCCAAAGGAGGTAAAGCAGCCGATTGAGAAACAATACCACCAGATATCAATATCTTGAATGCTTCTTCTATTGACATTGATAGGTTAACCACATCTTTTTCCGGAACCACCGCATACCATCCCGTAGTGGGATTAGGAGTAGTAGGAATAAAAACGCTTAACATGGCTTCAGGCATTTGAGTTTGAATTTCGCTGTTGACACCACCTGTAACAAAGGCGATCGCCCACATTCCTGCTCGCGGATACTCTACCAAAATTACGCGCCGAAATTTATTATTAGTATCTTTTAATAGCGTTTCTAAAAGCTGCTTAAGGGTTTTGTAAATCTGTCCGGCTAAAGGAATTGCTTGTAATAAGCGCTCTCCAAAATCAAGCAACCATTTACCCGCAATATTGCGAGCCATTAATCCAATTAAAAGAATACTTAGTAGTGGTACCGTAAACCCCACCACAAAATTTAATACATTAATTAATAAAGGGTGTAACCCCTCAAAAGGATTCAATTGCTTGGGTATTTGAGTTAGAAAATCAATTACCCAAATGGCAATAGTAACTGTTAACCAAATAGTGGTTGCTAAAGGAATTATCACCAGCAAACCAGCAATTAAGTCATTTTTTAGGTCTTGCTTCCAGCGTTCGTAACCCAAGCCCTTATTCTCCTTAATACGGCTAGTGGAATTTTTGTTATTAATATTCATATCAGCTTGCTTCGTCTAATTGCTCTGAATATTTACTTTTTAAGCTGCACGCCCGTTTTCAGCAGCTTTCCTAACTGCCTGTATTATTAATACAAGAATATTGGCAATGAATCATGGACTTGATAATTATATTGCGTCTCTACACCATAAATTAATTGCCATTGCCTTTAATTAAAGAAAAAAGATTAAATAACAAACCTCTTCTTCATACACCACTATAATCTTTAAGGCAACAAGTTAAACGTCCCATCATTTGGGCTGCATTACAACTAACTATCTACCAGAATTAACTAGCTTCCGATCGAGGCAGGTTATGAAAAATTTACCCCACCAAGCGCACTAATAAAAAGGCTGCAAAACATAGACAAAATATTGTCATACCCCAGCAGGTGGCTAATTAGTTCATAAATCCGACCTTATCTTTAAGATTTGTAAACGAATGTCGTCAATCATAAGGCACATTATTAATATTACCGCGCCCTTCAAAATACTGCTTGCAGCATAGAAAAACCGCAAAACTCATAACACCCAGCCGTTTTACTTTGCTAATAACTCCCCCATCAACACCTAAAACAATTCTGAAAAAGTTAGTTAAATATATGAATTTATATTAAATGTAGCATTTATATTTGAAACGAGGGGAATGGGAATTGGGCCGAAGGGCATAGTTAAGAGTTAAGAGTTAGGAGTTAGGAGTTAGGAGTTAGGAATTTCTCTTAGTCTCCGTGTCTCCCTGTCTCCCCGTCTCCGTGTCTCCTTGTCTCCCCGTCTCCCCATCTCCCCATCTCCCTACTGATTACTGGCCACTGGCAACCGATCGCTGCTAACGGGCATATGCTTGATTTCCCAGGCTTTGAGGAGAATTAAGTATTCGTAGAAGGCTTGTAAGGTACACCAAGCGAATCCGGCACGTCCGTCTAAAAAGCCTCCAAGCAGGAAGTACATATAAAAAAATCGTACCAAAGGTCTGCCAGGTAGTCGTAATGATAAGTTTTTCAGAGCGCGACGACGTTCTACTTCTGTTTTGCCAAAAAATAAATCGCGCCAGTTGACGCTTCCTTGTTTTAATTGATGTAATGTTTCTTTTGCTTCGTCAGTGGAATAACGGTTATGCTTCTCAATCCAACGGCTCAAGCCTTTGCCAGAAGTGTAATGAGGATAAGTTTCTTTTAAAAAGCTGGTATTTCCTTCACAGATTTCTCTTTCGGTATGTCCGTAGTCCGTAAACCAAACTTTACCATGACGAAATAGCCGCAATTGGTAACGAGGATATTGAGTGCTGCGACGAATCCATTTATTCATAAACATTACCCGCTCAGCTACGTAATAACCGATATAGTCAGGGCTTTTTGTTGCTTCTACACACTCAGCAAACAATTCTGGTGTCATGCGTTCGTCCGCTTCAAGAATATAAACCCAATCATACTTCGGGGAAATATTTTCTAACATCCAAGTGCGTTGCTTACCGTGACTTTCAAAAGCGTGTTCGACAACCCGAACCGGATATCTATTCGCAATCTCCACAGTGCGATCGCTACTTACCGAATCCAACACAATAATGTCATCCGACACCATCGCCGACTCAATACAAGCAGCGATATCTAATTCTTCGTTATAAGTCAATATATAAATAGTAATCATTTAAATATTAGTATTAATGTTTAAGATTAGGGAATGGGGAATGGGGAATAGGGTTGGGGGGAATAGGGAATGGGGGATAGGGCATTGGCAATTATTATTTATCCTTGTCTCCTTGTCTCCCTATCACCTTGTCCCCCAATCTCCCCCTCTCCCCCTCTCCCCATCTTTCCTCAACGTGCGGTAGCTTTACGTTTCCCACCACCGGAAGTAGCGCCTTTGCTTTTTAATCCAGTCCAACCGATAATTATGTAGCCAATGGAAAGCAGTAAGCTGCTGATGCTAACTCGCAATCCAGACTTCCAAGCTGATTGTTTGGCTCTGTCTACAGCCGCTTCTTTATCACCCCGAATTTGACTTAACCGTTGATTTGCTAGTTTTGTTGGATCGCTTTGATCGGCGATAAATGCATCAAGGGCTTTCGGATCGTCCTTAAACCGCTTGAGTAATTCTTTCTGCGCTTCGGGAAGATTAGGTCTTTCTAAGGCTTCCTTATATTTCGCCTCATCTTTAATCAACTCGCTAAACTGAGTTCTGATTTGAGTTTTTTGTTTTTCTATCTGAGCTTTTGCTTCTGGGGTATTTAATCTGGCTTGCACCTGCTGTAGCTGAGCTTGAACTTGATTTTCTGCTTGCTGCGCTTCTGCATTTACCCGTGCAATATTGCGATCGCTAACTTGTTTAACGCTGTTAAGATGCAGTGGGAAAAATACCAAGAAAACAAATCCTAAGATAGCTGACAAAATTAGTGCAGGCAGCCTTAAATCAATACCTGACGGACTAGAATCATCAAAACTATCAACCCAATGTCCCGCGAATAGCATCCCCAAACCGACTAACGGCACAATTCCTCGGTCAACCGATCCGGTGATTAACCCAATTAGCCATCCAGTATCGGTTGGTTTGGGGGGTAATGAAAGTATTAAAATGTCAACTATAAACGACAGAATTAAGATTATCCCTACCACTTTCAAAGTGCGGGAAGTATTTACAGTAGCCAAACGATTAACCATTTTTTTTAGTCTTGTATTTAATTACAACGATCGTCCTACATTAAGTTACTTGAATATTGTTGCCAACACCCTAGCTACTGTTGATAAATAAAGTAGGTTCAATACAGGTGGAAATTTTAGCACCTATGTTCGAGATTACACCACAGTAGCAGAGGTTATTTGACCTGTCTTCGGCAAATTTTCGTATTAACCGGGAACGGGGAATGGGGAATGGGGAACAGGGAACAGACTTATGTTCATACCAGATAATTGTTAATTGATAACTGTTCACTGATAACTGTTCACTGTTGGCTGTTGTGCCAAATTGGTAAATCCTCCGGTCGGTCTACATCTGCCAATGTTGCCGTTAAAGCAACCGATAGATTAAGATGCTCGGCAATATCCACAGTTTGTTGTAATACTTTGGCGGTTCCCCAGTCTATGTTAATAAATAATTCTCCGATTGCACGCTTTAAACCAATTAGATAGTATCCGCCATCAACAGCAGGGCCGAGCAATAAGTCACAATTTGCGATTTTTTCAAAGGCTTGTGCTAACACTTGGGAATTCACACCAGGGCAATCAATACCGATGATAATTACTTCTTGGGCACCTTGATTAAAGGCACTTAAAAAAGAGTTTTCCATCCGCTTTCCTAAATCCCCTTCTCCTTGAAGTTGGTAATTTAATTCTGTTCCCAACCAGTTTTGCATCTGTGTTAAATTGCCACCTGCAAACCTAATTTCAAAGGATATTGCAGCCGACGTTTGAAATTTTTTGACTTTAGATAAAGTAGACTCGGTCATTTGTCGCTGAAGATTCGCAGCACCTTCAACTCCCAAAGCAGGTATCAGTCGGGTTTTAGTTTTACCGGGTTGGGGATAGCGCGTGAAAATAATTAAGTGTTTTTTGGCGATTTTAGGTGAGCTAACCACGGAAGATATGATTTTTATAAATTTTGTAAGGTGCGATTTTAGTCAGCGTAACGCATCATTATTAAGAATGTGACACACCTAAAATAACTAATGTAGAGACGATGCACTGCAACGTCTTCCCAACTTCGTTCAACCCAACCTACAACTTAAGGATTCGTTTTCTTACAAACGTAGGGAGACGTTATATATAACGTCTCTACATACCGTTAATAAATAATTTGGATTGATAGTCATAAAAAACCGGATGCTGGTTAAAAAGCCCGCATATAAATAATAGGTACAGAAACAGTATTAATAACAATAATCGCCATCTTTAGGGCGATCGCGTTCCTTCGCGGTTCGTATTGCTCCTAAAATCGTCGAAATATAAACGCACCGTTTGGCTTTACCGCCATGCTTACTAGATAAAGTGATTCTTCCCAGAGGTGGTTTGACAGTACCTCTATAATCAAACTTAATACGTCTGTATTCACTTGATGCGGGTTTAAATAAAGTAGTTTCTTCATCTAAAACTACGTTAGAGTCCAAATTATTCCAGTTAGCATTAGTTGGGTTTACCGTCTCAGGATGAACTGCCCACTGCACAATATTTCCTTCCTCGCGAAGACTGAATTGCCAAGTAGTTTTAGTTTTTTGCGCTTGCCGTTTAGCATCAAGTAAACCTAGATGAACTTTGCCAGAAGCAGTATTGAGGCGACGAGTATTGATAAAAGCCAGCCAAGAAGGCGCGGCAGAAGCAGACAAGATACCGATGGCTACAATAACTACCAGTACTTCGAGCAGGGTAAAGCCACTGCTAGAATGATTATTCCAGTGTTTTTTTAACATTTAATGGTTCGATAAATGCACCATACTGGTAGATACGGATTTCCCGATAACTTAGATAACCTGGCGACTTAAGTCGCGGCTACACAAACAAAAACTGCCTCCGCAGGTTTCAAATATTGTTCGTACTAAGCGATTTATCGCTTTCTTAAGCAGTTCTGGCTGGAAAACTATTTCAGGAAGTTCCTGGTTCCCAGTCTCTGGCTGGGAACCCATTTGATTAGGCTCTGCCTCCCATATTCCAGAACTGCATTACTAAGTTCGACCTAGTAACAATAACAACTAGAATACGAGAGCTAACCTTCAAATGTCTTCTTAAAATAGCCGTTTTTCCACAGATAAAAAGGACTAATCAAGCTATTTACAAATAGTTGCATTTCACAGGCTGCAACTAAATCTGTTTTTACTTTTTTACCGTATTTTAATATATGAAATAAAATTTTTCGTAAGTCGTTCGCCATGTAAGCGAATATTGCTGCTGGCTTTAAATATGGTTTGATATCAACCATTCTAGTAACGTAGCGACTTAATCCAATTCCTTTAAAAAAGGGGAATAAATATTCTTTTTGCAATCTCCAATGAGGAATTTGATGATAGATTTCCATTTCTGGATTGTACCAAATTTGCCAATTCGATTGTTTGATGTAAGACAGCATTTCGGTATCTTCGCCGGTGAGCATATTGCCGTTAGCTCTGCCGGTTAAAACTAATTTTTGGGGTATGGTTTCTAACCAAGCTTTTTTGCGAATAACTATTCCTGCTGAAGGAGGTAATAGTTTACTTTTTGGTTGGTAAAGTAAAGGTATATTTCCTCTTTCGGTAATTGCTAAAAATGGCGCGATACGCTGAAAATTTTCCGGTGGCTCAACTTCCCAGTTGGGGTGAATTTGACTGGCGATCGCCCCGGCTTGAGGATATTTTTGAGCGAATTCGTAAGCTTTGGCAACCCAGTTTGAGACAGGATAGTTATCGTCATCGAGGAAGCCGATAATTTCACCTTTGGCTTCTGCTACTCCTCTTTCGCGGGCGTATGCTGCGCCTTGTTTGGGTTCAAAACTGTATTTTAAAGGAAAGGGATGTTGCCAGTTTTCTTGATAGCTTTTTATAATATCTGCCGTGTTGTCGGTGCTATTGTTATCAACGACAATAATTTCCCAAGAGATATTTTCGGTATGCAGTTGATTTTGCAGTCTTTGTAAAACTTCGGGTAATCGAATTGCACCGTTGTATGTAGGGATAGCTACGGTAAAATTTATGCACTTTGTCATAGCGCTGGTTTATATATTGATGTTAAATGTATGTTTTTTAAGGAAGATAAAAGAGATTTATATTTATTTTTAATTTAAATTAAAATATAAAACTGCACCCTATATATTAATTTTCTTCGTTAAGGTGCAGTTAGTGCTTCAGTATTTTTCTTGATTTTTGATATTTTATTTGTTGGGTAGATTTATCTATTTTGATTAATCGCAATCTTCGTTTATTCCTGTTCGTATTCCGCCGATTAGGGTTTGCACTATAACGCAGCGTTTTACATCGCTGGCTTGATTGTTATTGCTTGGTTTTGGTGTAGCTAAAGCTATAATTAAACCTTCATCACTTATATTTACTGGTAATTCCAAACCACCTTTGTGATCGAAGGTAATTGTTTTCGGGCTATCTAATGCTGAGCTATCAGTGTAATCTATTTCATCATCAGTCGCATCATCATTACCATCGAGATTTGTAAATAATAAAATCGTTCCTGGTTTGATTTCTAAATCGGCACCTATATTGCGCCAACTGCTTGAAGTTGCTGCTGGAGGTGTCAAACCGGGATGAACTGATATCTGTGGAATATTACTATTTAACTGAATACTAACACTGTAATTACGTTTGGTTTTTTTCGCTTGTCGCTGTGCATCTTGCACTGCTGCCAAAACGCTATCGTTGGCTTTATTTAATCGCTGTCTGGCGACAAACCCAAGCCAGCTTGGTGCCGCTATTGCTGAAAGAATACCGACAATAACTATCGTTACTAAAACTTCGATTAAAGTAAAGCCTCTAGTTGATTTATTAAAATTACTTGGATAACGCTGTTGATACGATTTATCTTTTTCAGGCGTTATTTGTAATAGATTTGAAAATAACGTACTTTTCATTAGTTGTTTAAATAGTTTTATTAAAGCACTTGTCTTGTTACAGTATTAGCAAACATTTATTATGTGAAATTTTGAATTATCAACTTATTGCTTTTAAGTTAATCAGTACCAATCAATCCTCTGCCTTTAACTAGAACGCTTGCAGATGGAAAATAAGATTGACGGCTTTCAGCATAATTGTTATTTCTTGGATCTATCCGAGCTAAAGCGTTACCCCTGAGAAATATCTTTGCTGATACTGTATCCACATCTACGCAGGCATAAAAACTATTGTTGCTAAATACTTCTAATTCGCTGCTATTTGAATATTGGTAAGTATCTTCAAAAGCCGGTACTTTTAATGATTTTCTTTTATCTGCTTCCTTCGTACTAGTGTATCTACTTAAGTCAAAAACAGTTGCACAATCTCCTGTGAAGGAATCGTCTTGGCTAGAATCAATATAATCAACTAAGACTGCGGCATTATTCGAGCCGTATGTTGAATTTGTAATAGTTTCATCCTTTCTCCAGCTATTCATTTTGTCTTCAAGAGTACCTGTTATTGCTGGATTATTTAGCTCAAATAAAGTAAAACCGTCGTCAGGCTCACTAATATAGTTTATATCTCCATCACTATCAAAGGGATCGTCCAGGTTTCTTATTCCATCTTTTAATTCAAATCTAGCAATCCTAAATTGATCGGACCATGTATCATTATCTGAACTGCCTTTAATCAAATAGTAAACGACTAGAGAGTAAACAAAAGTATCATTTTGACCTTGAGAAGTGCCATCAACAGTAACATCAATGGCTTGTTTCTCAAATGCTCGTTTCCAAAATACTAATACAGGTACTTTGTCTGTATCGTCGCTGTAAGGAAGTTTGTCTTTAATGCCGTCTACTGTTATGCCGCTAACAGAATCTGTATAGCCTGCAATGCCTCTAGCATCGTAAATGTATATAGCTTGTTGTAAGTCTTGAGCGATGTAATCAAGGGCTGTTTGAATTTCTTGTTCGGAACTTACTTTAGCTTGTTCTTTGCGGTCGGTATCTAAAATATTAATCATAAAACCTAGTAAAGGTGTAATTACCAAAACTGCAAGAATCATTGCAACTAGAAGTTCTATGAGAGTAAATCCGCTATTCTTTTTAGCAAGATGATAGCGTTTTGTTTTGAAATAATTATTGATAATTAATTGGAGTTTATTTGTCATTTATCGTAGATTATTGCTAGTTTTTAATTGCTACATTGAGAATCAGCATCAGCATCAGCATCACTAACTTTCAAACGAGCGCAAAAATGTTCAAATGTGGTTTGATCTGTGACAATCTCAGTTGTCATTTCCACTAAAGGTGCTTTGCGTTTACCTAATCCTCCTGTGAAAGTTGATTGCGTTACTTTTTCGCCATTGTCATTTTCATTTCTTATCAAAGCCTCACTACCTTGAAAAGCATCTGCTCTATAAACTCGGACACTCAATCTATAACCTTGTGAGGCTTCTGTTGAATTTTGGTTGAAACCAAATGCTTGCACAATTAAGTCTTTTGATTCCTCGTCGGTACATATCCCATCACCAGTACCATCAACGCAAAAAACTTTATAGGATGAATCATCTTTAGGGAGAGAACAGTAGCCTTTATCTGTTGCAGGATTAGCGCAACTTAAGTTTGTTCCAGGAACTGCTACGCTACTGGTTGTTGAGATTGGTGGTGCAGGAATATTTCCAGCACTTACACCATCGATATAAGCTCTGGCTGCTTGAGTAGCCAGTTCTACTCTTCTCGATTGAACTCGCGTTGCAGTTGAGAGAACAATTGTAGGAGCAATAGCAGTCATTAAAATACCAAGTACGATAACTGCTACTAAGGACTCAATAATTGTGAAACCTGCTCGATTATTTTTAGAAGCAAGTTGTTGGAATTTGGGTTTAAGCATGATTGGCGTTTCTACAACATGAAAATGTCTAAAGTTTTATCAGTTTTGTGCTTTTACTTATTAGGAATGGTCGCAACTCGCATATTTTTAAAGTAGGGTGCTGTGACACTTTGAATAGTTTTGAACGTAGTAATAACCTTTGCAGTGTTACGCACCAACACAACCGATGAAGTGACTATTTTGGCCATTCCTGCCTATGTTGGACAAAAGTCTCCACTGGGACGTTGATCTTCAGAAATAGCATTAACTCCGGTGGAACTAATGGTTCCATCTGCGTCTATTGAAACAGTTTTTGCACAGAGTAAAGTTTTTACCCATTTGTCATCCCTACTTACTTCTCTAAAGAATTCATTGGGTTTACTTGCAGTTGGTGAGGTAAATGTTTGAGCGAATAAATCTGGTATTTGAGATAATAAAGCGACATCAAAACCCCATTGACGCTCTGGCGGTGTATAGAATGGCGACATACCCTCTCCATTCTGCGTTCCATCTCCCGGAGTGCTATCTGTTCTGTAGTATGGTCGGTAGTCAAATATACTACTATTTTGAGCAACATCGCTTGCATCTTCTTGTATCATCTGCCAAGGAGCTGTTGCATAAGCACTACGTTTGTATTGTATTAATGAGCCGCTAAGATTATGGTTGAATTTGGAATAGTCAGTTGAACTTTGAGCTATTCTCCATGTTTCTAGGTAGCGTACAAAGTTTTCCAAACCACCATTAGATTCGGTTTTACGTGGTGGAGTATCGCCCTGGGCTATAACTACGTTTGTCGTAGTATCGGTAGCTCTTTGTATCCAGTTTTTTTCTATTGCAATACCTCTGTTATTGGGTAGTTGAGTGTGACTATTATTAGGCTCATGATCGTTTCGAGTCCATTCATCAGCTGGCATATGGATTTGTAAAACCGGAACTAAAATCGGTTGTTCCAACCCTCCTTGCTGATAATTACCTGTAGAAGCAGTAAATGTACTATCTATTGTCAAATCATTTAAGATAAATAGTGGTTTAGCTTTACCGTAGTTGTCTTCTGTATGTTCAGCATTGGAGAAACTAGAGTCATCAGATGTTTGAAACCACAAAGCGTTATCTTGCTCTGTGGGACGTTTATCTTCATCCCCATCATCAAAGGCATCAAAAGTTTGGGCGCTTTGGGCCGGGTCGAATTTATTAGTAGTTGTATTAAAAGGAAGCTGTAAATCGCTATAAGGAAAATATTGTACTTCGTCATCCGTATCAATTCCAATAGGTACGGGAGCGCCGTTGCTATCCAGAATCAATTTGTTATTGCTCGGATCGCGTAAAAATGCCACTCTACGGGGATAATGTCTATCTTCTTGATTTGTTGCGACTTTGGCTGTTGTACCTGAGTCTAAATCATCTACATCGGTTCCAATAGGAATTTCGATAGCTTTTGTTGTAGCACCTTGAACAACCCAATCATTAGGTTCGCAAGTTTCAACACGTTCCTTACGACACATTTCCATGACATATTCTCCAAACTTTACCCGTCGTTGAATTGGAGTTATAAAGTTATTTACATAAGAACTGCCTTGAATTGCAGGTTCACCTGAGCCAGGAGTAGAAGTATCAAAGTCTTTAGGATAGCCCTTATTAGCGTCGCCACCTGTCTCCGTAAACCAAGGAGCGCTTGTCAGGTAATTATTATCAAAAAAGCCTAGTTTTCTGCGAACAGCACTAACGCTGATTTGGGTGCTTTCCGACACGTTTGTATCTGTAATATCACCATCGCCGTTGAGGTCAATCTCCAGTGTTGTTTCATCTAGAGAATCCGATGTACTTCCATTATCATCAAAGTCATAATTGGGAACAAAAATATTACCGGCATTATTTCTCAGGTCATAATCACCTTCTTGGCGGAAACCAAAGCGGTAATTGCTGGAGAGGACTGTAACTGCATCCGCTACGACCGTTGCAGGTCGCCAACTGTCTCCTTCAGTACACGCAGGTAATCTTGGGTCATTTTTACGACAGGCAAAGTTTGTATCAAGAACGTCACGGTCGTAGAAATCACTCCAATTTGCTTCAAGTTTGTTAGTAAACTCTTCCACAGGTTGGCTTTCATCACCATCTTTTGCGTGAAGATTCAGATCTCCCTTGATATATGCAGGCACATTGGTTGCTAGAATCAAACCTTTTTCTTCATCTCTGAAGTTTATGTCACGGTGTATATGCTTACCATTAATTAGCATAATGCCGTTGGGACGACGGGTCGAATCAAGCTTATAGTCCGTAGGACTGAGTAACTTCCTTGTGTCAATGTTGCTCGAAAAATGACTTAAATCTTCTAAGGCATCATCGCGGGTAGCATAAATAATACCGCTATTTGGTATAAGATATTCTTGCCTCAAACCCCCGCTAATGGTTGTTGTTCGTAATAACTCTAAATCTAAAACTGTTACCCTGACTTCCAAAGGCTGGCGTTGTTCAATATCCAAGGTGTAATTGGGAGTTACACCATCTAGATTAGGAGCAGTTTCTATAGCTTTGACTTCGCGAGAATCCAAAAATGATGCTTCGTAGATTGCACCATCAGGTATCAAACTAGTGCTACGTGTAAGTGTTCCATCTTCTATTTTAATTGCACAAATAGCGGTATCAATGGCTGAATTTTCAGCCATCGTTCTGGTTCCTGTATTAAGTAAAGCTTTTCTTAAAGGCTCATTAACAAAACGTCCATTAGGAAATACAAGCCGAGCTTGTAGTTTCAGCTTTGTATCTAAATTAGTAATCTCAGTTCCTCTACCAGTATCGTCGCTGTAAGGTGCTGCATAAACAATGCCGTTATTAGAACTACCTGAAACTCCCACTCCTGTGGCAGCACCAATTGAATCGGGGACTTCTGGTAAGCCGCTTTCGTTCTGTGCTGTCTCCTCATTTGTTGGGTCGTGATAGCTACTAACACAAGCTATGGGTGCTTGGTCTGTGCCTTTACTTTGCGTGTAGTGATAAACAGCAGTAGCTCTCATTACTAAGTCGCCTTTACGTGTTACATCAGCACTATCTTTGCCAGTCATCGGCATCGAATCTGGCCAAACAATTATTGGAGCTTCGCTATTAAACTCAAGGTCTGTTACCTTAACTTTGTTTGTAGCTGTGTTTGTCGGATCTACAAAGTTTTCGTCCCATTGAGGATTGGGCAAATTAGGATCGGGTAAAAAAGAATTGTCTGCTCGCGGATACTCGCTTCCGTCAACATAAATACCAGCTCCGGTAACAACACGCATTCCTCCCACATTATCTAGTGGGTTTTTCGGTTCTTCTGAAGCTTTGATTTCAAAAAATCCATCTCGCTTACTTGCACCATCAAGACTTAATAGCTCTTGAATTTGTGTAGTACGGTAACGATACTTAGATTCATCATCTGGTGCTGTAGTCCATTCTGTTTCTGGTAGAATCTTTTGCGGTGTTTTACCACCTACAAAATCGTTGACAGTTGTGTCGAACCATAAAGCTGGTAAATTATTACCTACAGCAATGCGATCGCCAAGATGTTGTTCTTCGTCTTTGAAGTTGGCTTTGAGCATATTTGGCTCTGTAGCTTCCATTCTGTTCAGAAAAACCTCCAGATCCGCATAGTTCCCAAAGCTATCGTTATCCGTTGGATCGAAAGGATAAATCCAGGCATCTTGTGCCCTTAAAATGTTATCTGTACCTTGGAGACTAGCGGTTCCAGGATCGTCACCAAAATCAATCTCAGCAAAAGGAACTTTGCGAGTGCGCTTCTTAAAATAAACTTCTAGTTCTTCTCGACGAACTTGTGCCTGATCCAAACCAGGATTTTCAGCCGTTCTAGAAGCTATATTTACCTGAACTTCTGTAGGATCGTCATCGGCATCTTCTGCAAACTGTGCTTCAACTAATTGGTCAATTCTTTGAGTATAAGCCTGTGAATTAAAGGCAATATCTCCAGGGGATGCATTTACAGTTCGAGTGGCATCTTCAATATATTCTGTCCCACCCTCAGCACTTGGTTTATATAAATGTACTTCAGTTCCACCTTCAGTTCCACCTCCAGAAATACGTCCGTAGCCAACATTTCCACCAACAATTATCTTGCTATTTTCTGCATTGTAAAAACATGAATCAGGACTGCTCACTTGATATAAGATAATGCCCCTTCCACTACCACTATTAGACCGACCAGTAAGCAAATTACTGTTAGTAAAAATTCTTCCGTTTAACTTCAGTCCACTACCTGGTGTAATTTCTAAGTCATCTTCGTAAACAACTGCATTATTAATAATTGGAACGCGCACTTTATCTTGCTGATACTCTAAAGCAGAAAAGCCTTTATTTCCTTTAAATTTTTCGTATTTATCACCATATTTGGTACTAGCATCATTATCAGTAATAGGTACGGTAGTTGAATAAACAAAAAAGCTTTTCTTGATATTAGCTCCAGATTTATACCAGCCAGAATCGCCAATTAAACTTGCGCTAGTACCTGTTGAACCTGCACATAATCCGCCTAATGAACCATCATCCATTGGTGGAGTTCTAGCATCTAAAGGACTACGAGGACGGTTAAATTTACCGTCTTCACCACGAGTAGGGCTGCGGAAATAAACTCCGTAAAGCGTAAAGCTATCGTATTTACCGTTATTATCGGTATCAACTGGAAATCTCCATGCAGTATTTTTTACTTCTCTGCTTTCTAATGGAGCATCGCTATCATTAGTTATACTGTTACTTCCATCAATGTCATATTTAATTTCTAAAGGAGTTTCGTCACCAAAAGTATATTTAGAAAGATTTTTAGTAAAAGCATTATAAAGAGAATTATCTGCTGGAGTTGAACGTGGTAGTGTTGGGTCAGTAAATAACTTATCAATCTTCGCTTTTGCCCTATCAATCGCAGGCATTGCAGCATTCAAAACTGCTTGATTAACCCTGACATTACTCGCATTCTTTGAACGCTCAAACGACCTAAACAAAATCGCGATCGTCAACAACACAACTACCAGCGAAACCATCGCCACCGTTGGTAACACAAAGCCAGCATTAACCCACTCTGGTTTTTTCTTAGTAACTATAAAACTTCGTAAAAGCCATAAACTTTGTTCCTTTACAGTCGATGGAGATTTACGGCTAAACTGCTGGTAAAAGTTTTGAATCGCCCTGACTAACTTACGGTTTTTCGACATAGCTACTTTCCTATCAAAAGTTTTGATGCGGGTTTTTAAATGAAATAGTTTTAAACTTATTGAAAATTATGCCTATCATTCTATTAGGCAAATATGAGAATTTTAATTAAGGAGAAAGATACAGTAACAAAATAGTTACCTTAAGGAGTTATTGAAAATATGATATATAAACATTGCCAACTCAAATGATTTTTGGTTGGCAGCAGTCGTTATCATAAAATTTCATAAATCAAACAAAAGTGCTATTTGGATTTTGTAAATTTTTGATGTTTTTCCGGTCAAAAAAAGTATTATGTGAATTACTTATTTTATAGCTGACGTATAAAAATAAAGCCATAGCTTCATGGGATTTTTGCGGATTTTTTACTTAATTTGGTGTTAGCTTAAGACAACTTTATAAAGTTGTGATTAGCGTACTAAAGTTATACTACCCACGTGGAGCGATAAAGTTATCAGCGAGAGAAAAAATATTGGGGATTCGATTTCGATCGCAAAAATGTAGAGACGGGGCACAGTGCTACGTCTCCCTAAAATTTGGATATAACGCATAATTTTCGCAAAGTGGGATGAAACTCATGGGTGGTCTAAATCACATACCGCAATTGAAGGTTGGGTTAATCCACAAGA
>CAYMZW010000114.1:14061-16606 GCA_964395005.1 uncultured Rivularia sp. | reverse complement strand
GGTGGAAGTATATCTAATGGGGTAGGCTGGGCTGCAAGTGCTGCAATTACTGGCACTGTATTGCTATGGCCCAGAAATAATCATCGTCAAAACCTGCCATCGGGCTAATGTATGTTAGCGCTTGGTAATGTTACTTATAGAAATGTGAATATAAGTAACTATATCCGAATTAATAAAAATGGCAGATACAAGTTTACAAGAAATTACTACTCAATTAGAAAGTTCTTCGTTGAGAGATAGGATGGTAGCCCTAGCTTCTTTGCGGAATGTCCCCGCAGAGGATGCAGTGCCTTTAATAAAAAAAGTACTTGATGATGAATCTTTGCAACTGCGCTCTATGGCGATATTTGCTTTAGGGATTAAACAAACACCAGATTGCTATCCGATTTTAGTGCAAACACTCGAAGCTGACAAAGATTATGGCATCAGAGCCGATGCTGCGGGTGCTTTAGGATATTTAGGTGATGCTAGAGCTTTAGAACCTTTATCGCGAGCTTTCTATGAAGATACGGATTGGCTAGTACGTTTTAGCGCTGCTGTAGCGCTTGGTAATTTGAAAGATACTCGCGCTAAAGAAGTACTTTACAAAGCCTTGGAAAGTGAAGAAATTGTCATTCAACAAGCGGCGATCGCAGCGTTAGGAGAAATCAAAGATATCGATTCTGTAGACAAAATCCTCCGTTTTGCTCAGTCGGAGGATTGGTTAGTACGTCAGCGTTTGGCAGAAGCTTTAGGAAATCTTCCCACAGATAAAAGTATCTCAGCTTTGAAGTATTTAGAAAAAGATAGCCACAATCACGTTAGTGAATCGGCAAGAATTTCGCTATCAAGACTTGAACAAGCGAACAATTAAATGGGATAATCAGTATTTGTGATTAATGCAGGGAATAGGGAACGGGGAACGGGGAACGGGGAACGGGCAACAGGAAAGAATCAAAATATGTTCCTGTTTATTTAATACCTTTAACCTTTAACCTTTAACCTTTGACCTTTAACAAAATATCGTCCCTATTCCCCATCCTTTATAAAAATATTGATGTAAGGTAATTTCCGAAAATGAATATTGAAGAGTTTTTTGAATTAAGTGCTGGTAAATGGTTTTCTCATCGTACTAGCCATCATTTAGCTTTTAAGCAATCAGAAGGCGGTAAATCAGATATTGTTATTGAAACTTTAGCAGCCGATCATCCCGAAGTAATTAAATTGTGCGAGCAACATCAAGTTGAACCTAGCAGTGGAAATAGTGGTGCTAGAGTAACTTGGAACGGCACTATGGAATGGGATAAAGAAAAACACGAAGGCTCTACTGTTTTAGTAGCAGTACCAAATGCAGAAAATCCTTTGGAAGGAAAATTACTGCGAGAAATGGGCTACGCAGAAAAAACTCCAGTTGCCGGAACTTACAAAATAGGTGATGATGATGCGCTTACCTTAACTACAGAATACGAAACCATGTGGTCTGAAGAACGTTTATGGTTCGCAAGTCCAAATTTACGGATGCGTGTTGGTATTCTTAAACGCTTCGGTGGTTTCAGTATGGCTTCTTTTACTTCTGAAATTCGCATGGGTGGAACATCTGCTGCAAAAACAAGCGATGCAGCAACTAACACCGCATCCTAATTCAAAATACAAATTACCAATGTAGAGACGCGATATATCGCGTCTCTACTATATTGCGTCTTTACAAATACATTTAAAAAACTACGAACCAGTTGATGTATTCTTCTTACTTGCAGTCTTATTAGGTCTGCTTCTCGACGTTTTAGGTTGTGTTGCTTGCTTCGAGCTAGTTTCAAGCTTAGTTACTGTCTTAGCAACATTATCGATTTGAGTTTTTATTGTCTCAAATCCTGCCAATTTTTCAACAACAGCTTTTAACTGTTCTTTTTGATTGTTTAGCTGTGCATCTATTTCCCCTAAATTCAAATTCTGTTGCGATTGAGTATTCGCTTCATCTAATTGAGCAATATTTTTCTCAATTTTCTCTGTAGTTTTAGTTAAATTATCAACCTTAGTTAAAACAGAAGAAACTGTCTCTATTTTTTCAATCAGTGCTTGTAATTCCTTTTGTGTCTGACTATTTCCTTCTATAGTTTTAGTCAGGCTTTCTCTGGCATGAGTATTGGCTTTATCTAGCTGATTCAAATGTTTCTCAAGCTTTTCTGTAGTTTTAGTTAAATTCTCAACTTTGCCCGAAATAGAAGAAATAGATTCTAATTTTTCGCTGAATGCTTTTAAGCTTTTTTGAGAAAGATTGTTGTTATTTTCAATAGTTTTAGCTAGGCTTTCTCTGCTTTGATTATTAGCTTTATCTAAATTATCAAAATGAGTTTCGAGTTTGTCTGTAGCTTTAGTTAAATTCTCAACCTTGTCCGAAATAGAAACAACTGCTTCTAATTTATCGCTGAGTGCTTGTAAATTTTCCTGTTGCTGATTTTTGGTATTTTCTAATGCTTGAGTCAGATTTTCTCTGGTTTGAGTATTTGCTTTATCTAATTCGTTTAGATGATTTTCAACTTTTTGTGTAGCTTCAGCTAAATTATCA
>CAYMZW010000114.1:0-13961 GCA_964395005.1 uncultured Rivularia sp. | reverse complement strand
TGAGTGCTTGTAAATTCTCCTGCTGCTGATTTTTGGTATTTTCTAATGCTTGAGTAAGACTTTCTCTTGTTTGAGTATTGGCTTGATCTAATTCGTTTAGATGATTTTCAACTTTTTGTGTAGCTTCAGCTAAATTATCAACTTTACCAGAAATAGAAACAACAGCTTCTAATTTATCGCTGAGTGCTTGTAAATTCTCCTGCTGCTGATTTTTGGTATTTTCTAATGCTTGAGTAAGACTTTCTCTTGTTTGAGTATTGGCTTGATCTAATTCGTTTAGATGATTTTCAACTTTTTGTGTAGCTTCAGCTAAATTATCAACTTTACCAGAAATAGAAACAACAGCTTCTAATTTATCGCTGAGTGCTTGTAAATTCTCCTGCTGCTGATTTTTGGTATTTTCTAATGCTTGAGTAAGACTTTCTCTTGTTTGAGTATTGGCTTGATCTAATTCGTTTAGATGATTTTCGACTTTTTGTGTAGTTTTACTTAAATTATCAACATACCCTTTTAAAACTTCGGAAGATTCAGTTTGATTTTTACTATTGTCAGAAACTATTTGAGTTAACTGCTTATTCAACTCATTTGTATCTTCTACAAGCTTTAATAACTTTTCCTGTTCAACTTTACTGGCATTAATAGTACTCTTTATCTGAAAAGCTAATATAGTAACTATTAATACAAAAAATACTGATACCGTGGAGAGAATTTGCAGTGTCATCCCTAGTTTTATCCTCACGTAATTATAGTTAATTATTCATCCTACATTTATTTTTAAGAAAATATAGAATGATACATCATCATATAGTAAGTAAAGCCATATTGTAGAGTAAAAACTTTACTATTCAAGAATATTTTTCCAAATGGTGAAAATTTTAGGTGAAATAAGACGAAACAATAGTAACGCCAACTATTGCCACAATACGTTGAAAGTGGCTTAGAACCAGCGTTACGAATTATTAAAAATTCTTTGCCTTTTACTCTACACCACTTGAATATTTAAATTAGATATTAAAAAAACCAGCAAGTGTTTGCGGTAATGGCAGCACTATTAAAATCAATAGCGCGATTGCTAAAAGTCCGAAAAAATCACGTTTGTTATCAAGTTCAGTTACATCGTTCAAAGCGGGTTCGTCTGCTAAACGTACAAATAATATCAAGCAAATCGCCCACAGTAAATATTGTGACTGAACAAAAGAAAGCAACAGCAGTAACAAACGAGCTATATATCCGATAATCATTGCTGTTTTCTGTCCAAACATGGCGTGAACAATATGCCCGCCATCAAGTTGCCCAACAGGCATCAAATTTAAAGCCGTGACAATTATTCCTAGAAAACCAGCTACTGCTACTGGATGTAGATCTATTGCCATATCAGAGGTTAAAGAGCTGCCTAATGTTAATTTTGAGAGCAGCGCGATTAATATTGATTGGTTCGGATTTAAAGCATCAATGCTAAACATCCGTACTTGTTCTTCCATCGGAACTACCTGTGAATTAGTTAAACCCCATACCAACAAAGGTAAACTTGCTAAAAAACCAGCAACAGGTCCAGCAATGCTAACGTCAAATAAAGCTTTACGATTCGGTACCGGACTAAGCATCCGAATAAATGCGCCAAATGTTCCAAGGAAAAAAGGTATGGGAATAAAGTAAGGCAGTGTAGTGCGAATTTTATAAAATCTTGCTGTCAAATAATGACCCATTTCGTGTATGCCTAAAATGGTTATCAATGACAAGGCATACGGTAATCCCTGCAATACTAAAACAGGATTGGACGGTACCTCTTCAGGTTCAACACCAGCTAGTATCGCTCCCATCAAAGTAGTAGTCATTAGAGTAGCTCCTAACAATAGCAAAGCTAACCCCGGTTTAGTTAATTTTTCTTTTTCTGCTCCATTAGCTTTCTTCTGCTGATGATTGGGAACTAGTAAAAATATTGGTTTATCATTAATACCTTTTTGAAAAATTAAAATGAAGCGATCGCCAAATTGGGATTCGATATTTTCTTTTACCTGCTGGTAAGCCTTATCCGCTGAAGTCCTTAACTGACCGCGACAAATCACTGCTTGGGGACGATATTCAATATTATGAATATAGTATGTAGACCAAGAAAAACACGAACGGAGTTTACTTTCTTCTTCTGAGTCAATGGGACGCACTGGTACTGATTCACGTGGTTGTTGTATAGCTGATTGTGTTGCGTCGGATGTTGGGGATGTTTTTGCATCTTTAACGGAACTGCGCCCCCGCTCGAATAGCACCCAGTATAACAAAGAACTAACTAATAATGACCCAAAAATTAACGCTGATGGTGTTTGAGTCCCATACAATATGGCCCAACTAGTCCATGTTATCGGTGGTATCATCAATACTGACCACAACAGCCAAATAGGAGTTTTTGTAACTTTGGCAACATTTCGTTTCAAGGTATAGTAAGTAAAGATACCTAAAAATATTACTAAAAAAAGTAGAAGAATCCAGGGTTTCATTTTATTTGCATTAATTCTGTTGGCAATGTAAAGCTGTAGTATTAGTACTGCATATTAACGTCAAAAAACAAACTGAGAACCCGAATTTTCATTCACACGCTATGTGTAGTCGATCTCGATTGCCTGTTCTTTTAAAAAGAAGAGAATTTAAAATTCCCGT
This sequence comes from uncultured Rivularia sp., assembly GCA_964395005.1. GTDB lineage: Bacteria > Cyanobacteriota > Cyanobacteriia > Cyanobacteriales > Nostocaceae > Rivularia. The sequence goes on along the minus strand of CAYMZW010000114.1, from coordinate 11,309 downwards.
ATATAAATTATAATTGACCGCCTTATCAACACTAATTAAAAAACCTTTCTCCTTGACACAATAAGAACCTATGCGCTCACCAAATAAAGAGCAAAGTAATCATACACCCAAGCCACCAAGGGCAATTTTGAATTCAATTAAAGCATTTCCTCCCAATAGGGATACTTTAGGAGGAACCGCTTACTTTATTGTAAGAAACGAAGGCAATATTTTGATTGACACTCCAGCTTGGGACAAAAATAATCAAGATTTTTTAGAAAGTAATGGCGGTGTAAGCTGGTTGTTTATCAGTCATCGCGGTGCCATTGGTAAAAGTGAAGAAATTCAAAAAACTTTTGGCTGTGAAATTTTAATTCAAGAGCAAGAAGCTTATTTATTGCCCGAATCAAAGCTAACTACTTTCACCGATAAATTTACTATTGATTCAGTATCGCAAGTAATTTGGACACCCGGCCATTCTCCCGGTTCGTCTTGTTTTTACCATAATTCCGAGGGAGGAATATTGTTTTCGGGAAGACATTTAGTTCCTAACAAACAAGCCCAGCCAATACCTTTAAGAACATCTAAAACCTTTCACTGGCACCGACAAATTAAAAGCATCAAGTTGTTACTAGAGAGTTTCACACCCCAAACACTCAAATACATCTGCCCAGGAGCAAACACCGGCTTTCTCCGAGGAGAACGTTTGATAGATAATGCTTACACTAGTTTAGCTAATCTCGATTTAGCAGAGTTACAGAAGGCAAAATCTCTTCTTTAAAAAAGTGGGGATTGGGCATAGGGAGACAAGGAGACAAGGAGACAAGGAGACAAGGAGAAAGGGAGGGAGAGAGATACTACCAATTAACAATTAACAATGCCCATGCCCAATTCCATCCGTTGCCCAATTCCATCCGTTGCCCAACTCCATCCGTTGTCCAAATGCATCCGTTGCCCAACTCCATCCGTTGCCCAACTCCTAACTGCTCACTGTTAACTGCTCACTGTTAACTGCTCACTGTTGACTGTAAAAGTTCTACTGCTGCTTGATATTGAACGTCATCAGAAGTAGCTACCCGATCGATTGTTATTGGTTCGGTTGGGGAAATTACTTTGTCTGGTGTAATACCTAATTTATTGATATCTCGATGATTTGGAGTTTCATATTTAGCGATTGTTACCGCTAAACCGGAACCGTCTGATAATTCAAATAATGATTGGATTAAGCCTTTTCCAAAGGTTTTTTCTCCTACGAGAGTTGCACGTTTGTTGTCTTGTAGGGCACCAGCAAGAATTTCGCTGGCGCTTGCTGTTCCTTGGTTTACCAATACTACTAATGGATCTTTTGTTAATGCTCCGCCAAAAGATTCAAAGTTTCCTTGGATGCCTTGACGGTTTACTGTATAAACTACAATACCTGAATCTAACCACAATCGAGCAACTTCTATTCCAGCTTGTAATAAACCACCGGGATTGTTTCGCAAGTCCAGAATGTAGCTATCGGCTCCTTTATCTTCTAATTCACTAATTGCATGAGCTAATTCGGCAGGAGCATTGGCATTAAATTGAGTTAAGCGGATGTAGCCAATATCCAAATCTTTATCTTTTTGTAATTTAGCAATTACCGGATTTAAAGTGATGCGATCGCGAATGATAGAAATTTCTTTGGGAGAAGTGCCATCTCTTTCTATAACTAAGCTTACGGCAGTTCCAACTTTGCCACGCATCAAGGAAGCTGCTTTGTCAAGAGTAATATTTTCTGTGAGTGTGTTTTCAATTTTAATAATGCGATCGCGTGGTTGAATCCCTGCTTTTTCTGCTGGGGAACCTGCAATAGGTGTAACTACTTCTAATTTTCCCGTTTCGGGATTAAGAGCTATTTGCAATCCTACCCCTGTTAATTCTCCAGAAGTATTGACTTGTAGACTGCGATACTGCCGGGGGTCTAAAAACCTTGTAAAAGGGTCATCAAGGGTTTTAAGCATATTTTGAATCGCTTCATAAGCTGTATCTCTGTCTTTGAGCCTTGACTTAAAAGCTTTTTGTCGTACTTGTGCCCAATTTTGATGGTTGAATGTATCATCTAGATAAGTCCGATTCACAATTCGCCAAGCTTGGGATACTAATTTTTGTTCGTCTGTTAAAGCGGCTGCTGGGAAGCAAAAACTACCAAATGCGACCCAAAGAGCCATAACCAATGATAAAATACCCCGGAAAACCTTTAAATTATCCATAAACCTGAATTTTACTGTTATTTCAACCAACTCTACATATCTCGAAGCAGCTTTCGCGACTTTTGATAAGATGAAATCTATCTCTTGATTATGTTACTTTTTTTATAGAAGTGTTTTTCGCGGCGATTAATTTCGGGCGATTGACTTCTAACCAATGGGTACATAGCGCCCATGAAACGCTATGATCTACTTTGTATCCATCTATTTTTTAGTGGCTTGGGTGCAAGCAGAACGCAATACATTCCCTCCTGAGAAAGTATTAATTTTCTTTAAGCTATCACTACTCTGACAGTTTAAAAGTAACTTCACTTTCTGACAGGCTCGTTCAAAATCTCGGTTGGCTTGTAAGCCAATCTTAAGAGATAATTATCAACCGCAATCTTTATCTAGGAATCTGGGTTGTATGACCAATGTAATTGACTGGTTTGATGAGCGCTTAGAAGTCCAAGCGCTTGCTGATGACGTGACAAGCAAGTATGTTCCTCCCCACGTAAATATTTTCTACTGCTTGGGTGGAATTACTCTTACTTGCTTTTTAATCCAGTTCGCAACTGGATTTGCAATGACTTTTTACTATAAGCCAACCGTTGCTGAAGCTTATTCTTCAGTAGAGTACATCATGAACGAAGTCAGCTTCGGCTGGTTGATTCGTTCCGTTCATCGCTGGTCTGCCAGCATGATGGTGTTGATGATGATTTTACACACCTTCCGCGTTTATTTAACTGGTGGTTTCAAGAAGCCCCGCGAATTGACTTGGGTAACAGGTGTTGTTCTAGCTGTAATTACCGTATCTTTCGGCGTAACTGGCTACTCTTTACCTTGGGACCAAATTGGTTACTGGGCTGTGAAAATCGTTAGTGGTGTACCAGAAGCAATTCCTGTAGTGGGAGTTTTAATTTCTGATATGTTGCGTGGCGGTTCTAGCGTAGGACAAGCTACTTTGACTCGCTACTACAGCGCTCATACCTTTGTACTACCTTGGTTGATTGCAGTATTTATGCTGGCGCATTTCTTGATGATTCGCAAGCAAGGTATTAGCGGTCCATTATAATTTCGAGCCAGATTAAAATAACGCTTGAAAAATAACGGACTTGATACCCGCGAAACTCCAAGTAACGAGTTATTTGGCTTAAAATTGGTTTAAGAATGAACCGACGCAAGCAAATTTTGAATATCAGTTTTGCAGGCTTTAGAGCTACTCTATGAGCGCCTGGACGGCTGACGGTTTAACCAATATTCACAATACTCAACTTAAAGAGAGATAGTACCTAAAAAAATGGCAACATTAAAAAAACCGGATCTAAGCGATCCACAATTGAGAGCTAAATTAGCTAAAGGCATGGGTCACAACTACTATGGTGAACCTGCTTGGCCTAATGATTTGCTCTATGTTTTCCCAGTTGTAATTATGGGTTCTTTTGCTTGTATCGTGGCTCTAGCAGTGCTAGATCCTGCGATGACAGGAGAACCAGCGAATCCTTTTGCAACACCTTTGGAAATCTTACCTGAGTGGTATTTGTACCCAGTTTTCCAAATTTTGCGTTCTCTTCCTAACAAGCTTTTGGGAGTATTGGCAATGGCTGCCGTACCTCTGGGACTAATTCTTGTTCCTTTCATTGAGAACGTAAACAAGTTCCAAAACCCTTTCCGTCGTCCCGTAGCTACCGCTGTATTCCTTTTCGGAACCTTGGTAACAATCTATTTGGGTATTGGTGCAACTTTGCCCTTAGATAAGTCTCTTACTTTAGGACTCTTCTAAATCGCCTGTTTGTAATGGTATTTTAGCGCCTGAGCCGGGTTTCTCTTTGAAGTGCTATTTATAGGTACTTGTGAGAAACCCGTGTCCGGCGCTAATTTTAAAAAATATTAATATATAGTAATAACGTTACAATACTTTAGAAATTAATAGTTTAAACTCAGCACAAGTATTTCAGTTAAATATCTTACACCTAAATAATTTTTTGCCTAAATATCTAAAATCCTAAATAATAAATTATAATCTTTAACACCTTAGAGCTATTTTTCTCGCAATCGGTTAAATTATTGAAACTTATATCAACGTAAATATCAGCAAAAAACAACTGAGGATAAGCACCATTGTCTTAGAATCGTAATATCATACTTAAAGAGATATAGTAACGTGGTAAAATAATTTACATAAAGATTGCTTGTCAACTTGAATACGTATTTAAGCGCATCAAGCACGGAAAGGTAAATTTAAAGTATATTTGGGATTTTTTTAAATTAAGAGCAGCAAATCAGATTTTTAAATCTGAGCTTTATAAACTATAAAAGATGTAAGTAAAGTTAATCTACTAATATTTAAGTCAAGGTCAATGCTAGCAATTGTGGAGCAAGACCATCTGACGGTTAAGAGCGAACTAAAGCTTCTAAACCAAGTACAACAATGGTTTGAAAAATTCTGTCTGCGTAATTTGTCTGGGCTTAGTTGGCTGGAAAGTCAACAGTATCGGCTTAATCTAGCATTAGCCGAAGGCTTTACAAATGCCGTTCGTCATGCACATGAATCTTTACCACCAGAAACAAACATTGATATTGATGTATTACTGTGGAATGACAAATTGGAAATAAAAATCTGGGATTACGGTAAGCCATTTAATCCAGATGCTTTAGCCGAACCAGAACCCGGTACTTTACAAGTAGGTGGGTATGGGTGGTTTCTATTAAGACGATTGGCTGATGAAGTCGTTTACGAACGCGGTACGGATGGCAGAAATTGTTTGCTCATCGTTAAGTATGGTAATCATGAAAATTAATTGAGACTAATTAGTAACCCAGGGCTGAAGCTGCTAGGCTTAGCAGAAACAAATTCAGTAACATGAAAATTTAGTCGTACTGATGCTCGATTTTGTCGAGTCGATAGAATCGCTCTAATTCAGGTTTGATGAACATTTTTTTAGCCCCTCTGTATTTCTTGGAAATTCTTAGAGGAACCAGTAATAGCTAGGAAAGCCTTCGTAAAATATTTATTGTACTATTTTGCAATATTGAAGTATTAGTTAGCTGAATCGGTGTAATATCATTTTTGGTTTACCAAACTTTAAGGAAATATAAAGGAAATAGATTGGAATATAGTTTGGTTCCTATTAGCGTAAGCAATAAGGAACCATAACTGCTTATGGGAGAAAGAAAGCAAGAGTATCTCGAAATAGAAAATGATTGAAGTGGTATGACAGATTGCTTACTTTAAATATAGAATTAAAAAAGTTTTTAATATGAATTTAATATGAATTTAATATGAAGTATTCAATAATTTTTTTGAGCAAGTTTCACTAAAATCGAAGAAAAATTTACAAATATTTTAAAATAAAAATAATTGTATAAAATAAATTTTAAAATACCGTATACATAGCATTAGAATTACGGCGATCGCTTTGTTAGTATTTGACAGCAAGCGAGACTACAGAAGTAGTTCCTTGTCTTTCAGTCTAAGATTTGCGGGTGTAAGTTGAAAATAACTTTTATATCATTATTTAAGGTAAAAAATAGTAGAAGTAAAAGGAGTAAAGGCACAATTTATAACACTGCATAGTCTAAAATATTTGAGCGTAAATATAGCTATTATTTTCACCGTTATATTACTAACATAAAGTTATTAAACAATAAAATTAGTGTTACTGCGACCGAATAATCCATCGTTATCAACCGCAGCAGCAAAAAGGAGAATATAAAAAATGTTAATGATACCATCAGCTAAAAACACTAACTTAAAGTTGATTAACAGTAAAGAGAATAAAAGACTCAATCATATTTTCGTTTTTCTCGAAGTATTTTCTCGTGAAGGTGGAATTCAATCTTATGTAAAAGATGTGTTCCAAGCTTATAATACATTGCCAGAATCGCTTCGTGGAGAAGTCTTTTTATTACGAGATGAAAAAGGTTGTATAAATCCTTTTGAATCGGAACGATTACAATTTCGTTATTTTAAAGCTAAGTCTTCTCAAATAGCGCGGATGAAGATGGCTTTTGCCTTACTCAAGCGTTTAATTCAAGAACGTCCCGATTGTGTATATTGCGGTCATGCTTACTTAGCACCTTTAGTTGGTACGTTGTGCCAGCTTTTGGGAATTCCTTATACCGTAATTACTCATGGTAAAGAAGTTTGGCAGCCATTACCTCGATGGACTAAAACCAATCTTCAAAAAGCTTCACAAATCTGGACTGTCAGTCGCTATACTCGTAAAATTGCTAGTGCTGCCAATAGTTTAGAAACTAGTAAAATCAAAATTTTACCTTGCGCTGTCGATGGCGATCGCTTTACTCCTGGAGCCAAACCGGCGGATTTATTAGAACGTTACAATCTCGCCGGAGCAAAAGTTTTGATGAGCGTAACGCGATTATGGTCTGGTGACATTTACAAAGGAGTAGATGTTACGATTCGAGCATTATCGCAAATTGCGGAAGTTTTTCCCGAAGTTAAATATTTAGTAATTGGACGTGGTGACGATCTTCCCCGCTTAAAGCAATTAGCCAAAGATAATGGAGTACAAGATAAAGTAGTTTTCGCTGGGTTCGTTGCCACAGAGGAATTAGTACGTCATTATCATCTTGCCGACGCTTATATTATGCCTTCTCAAGAAGGTTTCGGTATTGTTTATTTAGAAGCAATGGCTTGTGGCGTACCCGTATTATCCGGTGATGCTGATGGTTCAGCCGATCCATTACAAGATGGTAAATTAGGATGGCAAGTACCCCATCGCGATCGCGATGCTGTCGCAGCAGCCTGTATCGAAATTCTCAAAGGAGACGACCAACGTTGTAATGGAGAATGGTTAAGAAAGGAAGTTCTTTCTGAATTCGGTATCAAAGCCTTTCAAAAACGATTGCAGCAACAGTTTTTATCGTCAGTGAAAAGGAGTTAGGAGTTAGGAGTTAGGAGTTAGGAGTTAAGAGTTAGGAGTTAGGAGTTAGGAGTTAGGAGTTAGGAGTTAGGAGTTAGGAGTTAGGAGTTAATATTTTCCCTTGTCTCCCCATCTTCCCCTTCTGCTCCGAGTTGTATAATTTTTTAATATTTTATTTCTAGGACTTGCCTTGACTTTGGAATAAACTCGCTATCCTAGAGAGAGACTTGGATTATTTTAAAAATGAGCTTTAGAACATTTCAATCAAATTTCTCGCATTTGCGTCCTTGGCTCACCTTGTTCGCAATATTTTGGTTGCTGGGTACATTCGGCTTGGGTTGGTTAGTTAATTCGTTATTAATTATTCTTGGATTGCTATTTTTAGTACCTATTCTGGCTTTTTTCGGTTTTCGCTGGTGGTTGCAACGTAGTTTAGTTGCTGATAACTGTCCGGTTTGCTCAACTGAAATCGCAGGATTAAACAATACTCAGTTACAGTGTCCTAACTGTGGTGAAAAATTGCTTGTAGAAAATCGAACTCTCAAACGCTTCACCCCAGAAGGAACTATTGACGTAACAGCAGTAGAAGTACCAGCAAAATCAATTGAAGATTAACTATTATTAATATTCTTTAAGATCGCAACATAGAATATAGTTGTCAGTTTTAATTCTTGCACGGGCTACCGAAACAAAAATAGTCGGTAGTTTTGCTGTATTTTGAAAAAAATACCGTGTCAAAAACTTTAACCCATTACTAAGCAGGTTTTCGATAATCTAAAGTCTAATTCCATAATTGAGAATTTAGAGTGATATAGCCTTGACTTTGCCTTATTTTTGTGGCATCTTCTGTTGAGATATTGAGATAGTGTAATTATTCTGCTGTTCGGACAAATCGCCTATATACAGCAAGTATTTACCTGAAGGCCAATATCCAGAAATTTCTGGTTTTTCTTGAGAATAATTATCCCCCAATACGCAAAAGCGACCTTCTGGGCCGTCAATTAACAGTGTTGGTTTTCCTTTACTTTCTACTGTTAGGCGTAAGTAAGGAAGTGATTCTGCAACTTCTAGAACTTGACTGGGTGTTGCACTAATATTGCCGCAATTACTTTTCTCAAATCCTCCAGATTTACCGCCCAGAGTTAATGGATCGGGTTGAAAATCGCGTTCAATTTGTACTACCTCGGCTCGGGCTAATTGAAAGTTAGCGAAAATAATGATTATCGCCAAAACTATAGGAAAAAATTTAATTAATGTAGAGGTTTTCATTTTTACAGTAACGAAGAAGGTAATTTTATTTAACCGGAAAAAAAAACGGTGCTAAAGTCGGCGTTGTAAATTCAACACAAGCCTGCATCAAACTTTCTAGTTATTTCTAGTTATTTCTAGTTTAAATATTGTTAATCCATATGTTTTAAGTTCAGATTGTAACTAAATCCCCTGTTATATATTTAAATTAAGAATTATTTTCTAGACAGACATACTGTATAAAACGATTAAATTGAGCAATCCATAGTTATCTTGTACACAGTTCTATTAAATAGAATCACATGCAGAACCGCCGATTACGTAACGCTGGTTTATTTGTTGTTATGAATAAATAACATTTTCACAGAGGTAAAAAATATCAATGAATCCTCAACAAGAAAATTTGAACGATTATCGCCTCCAGAAGCTAGTTACTCAAAGAGTAAATGAAGCAGAACTAGCACCTTTGCCGATTTTAACAACTTCTAAGCTAAAAAATACTAGTATTATTTATTACGCCGGAAAGTCCATAAATTGGTTTTACCATTTACCAGCCATAGCCAAGTTGGTAGTCGTGGTTGTAGGACTTAGCGTGAGTTTTGCTATGTTACAGGCAGCACTAAAACTGATTGCTTCTGTTATAAGTATGGCATTGCTAGCAGGATTAGTGTACCTTGGATACAATTTTTTTGTAGCTGGTAACAGTTCTCAAATAAAAGAATAATTTATTTCTACTTACGCGATCTTTTTTGCGTAAAAATCAATTTATAGGAATGGTGGTAAATGGCAACTCCAACGGTAAGGAGAAGTAGCAAACAATTGGGACCAAAACAACCCCGAACTAATCCGCTTTCGCTTTCTTCTCGGCGGGTTGCGGCTTGGGTGGCAGAAATTACGCTTTGCGCCGTCAGCAGTTTGGTGCCTTTTGGTATTGGTGCGTATACAAATACTAAACCGAATATGGAGCGAGTACCGCTTAATCCGGTACTGGTAGCAGCAGAAAGAACAATAGCTAATCCTTTGGCTTTACCTGTAAGTTATGGTACTCGTAATGTCGCGTGGTCTACAAATTTCTTATGGGCGATCGCAATATTAGCTCCTCTGTCACTTTCGTGCTGGCAATGGTATTTGTTAGCTAAAACCGGCAGTACTTCTGCTAAAAGTTTGTTTGGCGTAAAAGTAGTAACTGAAAATAATCAACCGCCCGGTTATAGGGCTGTTTTGCTGCGGGAAGGAAGTCGTATAGCTTTACCAATTTCTGTAGCCTATATGCTGTGGCGCTACACATTTTTGTTCCCAAACCTTGCTTTTTTCGCGGTATTAGCATTGTTGATGTCCCTTGCTGAAGCAATGGGTTTTCCGATGCTGCGTAATGGTCGTTCAATTCACGATAGAGTTGCAGATACTTATACAGTGGATGCCACCATTCCTTTCAACCCGTCATTGTTACGCAAAAGGAATAAATCTAACTGGGGACAGGGAGACGAAGAAGCAGCCATAGAATCAATCGTAGTTACACCTCAAAGCCAAAACCAAAAAAAGGATAGTTTATGGGTGTGGATGCGGCAAAACCCTAGCCTAACTTTGCTGGGAGTAGCGCTATTGAGCATGGCTGGTGTATTAACAACTTTAGTCGGAACTCAAATTTATATTCAAACTAAAGAAAATCAAAAAGCAGTTATCACGAGTAAAAGCAAACAGTTTTTGGCACTCGAACAACAATATTATGCCAATTCTGGAGTTAATAAACAAAATACAGTTGTAGCTTTAGGAACCCTTAGAGATACCCAAGCAACCATATTTCTCGCTGGTTTGCTGGTGAAAGAAAATGATCCAAATTTGTTACAAAGTATCCAGCAAGCCCTAGTAAGTACTGGTCTTCAGGCGATTCCAGAACTTAAGAGGATGAATCTTTTATTAGAACGTGAGTTGGATTCCCTATCTAGTAATCAAACCAGAGAAAGGCAAATTCGAGAAAAAAGTTTGTATGCCAATCAGCAGGCAATTAATAATATTCTATCTGTTTATAACGGTAAAACAAATGGTATAGATCTAAGCCGCATCAAATTATCTCAAAACGATTCTACGAAAAATTCTGGTTTCAACTTGGCATTAGACAAAGTTGATTTATGGGGAATTGATTTCAAGTACGCAAATTTGGATCGAGCTAGTTTTAGCGGTAGTCGTTTCCGGGGACCTGGTGAAGATGGACGCTGGGATACTTACGATGACTGGATTAGCGATTTTAGTCAAGCCCAACTAAAACAAGCCGATTTAAGCGGTGCTAATCTTAGTCGCGTCTTAATGTTTCGTACTAATTTAAGTAGAGCAAACTTGAATAAAGCCAACTTATCCGCCGCACGTTTGGTTGGTGCCAACCTTAGTAGCGCTAGATTAGCAAAAGCCGATTTACGTAATGCTGTTTTAGAAAATGCCAGTCTTACAGGAGCAGATTTAGGTGAAGCAAAATTAAACGATGCCGATTTATACGGCGCTCGTTTAGGTCGCGTTGTCGCGATCGGCACACAATTGTCTAACGCTAATTTAATCAAAACCGAATGGCAAGGAGCGGACTTGTCTTCAGCTTATCTTGACCGCGCCAATCTAAGTAATGCTAATCTAAGTGCCACTACACTTAATCGTGCTATTTTACGCTATTCCAACTTGCAAAATGCTAACTTACGAAACGCCGATCTTAGTCTTGCAGATTTGCGGGGCGCAAATTTAGCAGGAGCAGATTTTCAAGGAACAATACTTTCCCCAAAGCAAAATCTAGCAGATAAGTTTGTAGAAACCCCTACTACACGAGATGAATCTGCTGTCATCAGAGGAGTTGATTTTAGCCAAGTTAAAAACTTAGATGACAACCAAAAAGCTTATATTTGTACTCAAGGAGGTTTGCATAATAAGTATTGTCCGTAAAAAGAGTTAGGAGTTAGGAGTTAGGAGTTAGGAGTTGGGCAACGGATGGAGTTAGGAGTTAGGA
>CAYMZW010000113.1:0-16645 GCA_964395005.1 uncultured Rivularia sp. | reverse complement strand
AGAGACGCGATATATCGCGTCTGTACAGGAGTTATGAGTTAGGAGTTATGAGTTAGGAGTTAGTAATTGGTAATTGGTAACTGTTCACTGATAACTGTTCACTGATGACTGATAACTGATAACTGTCTGCAATCCTTGCCAGCGGCCGCGCCAGGATGCAAGTAATTTTTTACCTGCTAGTAATCCTTCGGAGGGAAGAAAGCGCAACCACTGAATAAAACCCATTGCTTCGCGGGTTCCTATTGCTATAGCCCAGAATAAAAATGCGAATTTTTGCAATGGTGAAAAGTATTCTAATAAAGCTACTGTTTCGTTGTGTACGGCGTTAGCGAAGGCGATTTGATTGAAACTATTGCGTCTATCTTCGTCAAATCTCTTTGCTGGATAATGATTAACCGCGACTTTTGGATCGTAAATTAATTTCCAACCAGCTCGTTTTAATTTTAAAGAAAAAGCTAATTCAAAGTGAACTTGAGCGCCGGTACCTTTCATTCGTTCGTCGAAGTGCCAGCCTTGGATAGCAGCACGTCGAAAGCTCATATTTACTCCTTTGAGTACGTCAACTTCCCTGGCTTCGCCGCTACCTATATGATGGTTGCCGATTACTCTACCAAACCAGCTTACTTGCCCGACTGTTCCCGAATTACCATCTTCTAAATCGCTGCCGTGATAAACCCAATCGCGCCCTCCGACTCCACCGACGCGCTCGTCTGCTAAATAATGGCTTTCGATACGCGCCAACCAATCGGGATGGGGAGCCGCATCATCATCTGTAAAAGCGACAATATCAGAACGAGCTGCATCAAGCCCGACATTCATGGCTGCAACTACTCCAGTAACAGTTACCGTTGCGGTGCGTAATGGTAAATTACTGCTGTCATACTCTTTAAGAAATGACCAAGTTTCGGTATCAGTATCGCGCACTACCACTATGACTTCATCAGGCAGTCGAGTTTGATTTTTCAATGCTTCCAAGCAGCGAGCTAAATCTTGGCTGCGTCGGTAAGTTGGTATGACAAGTGCGATCGCCATTGTTAATTAATCTCCTCAAATAAGTCCACATATTGGTTTGCCATATTCTTCCAGGTATGTTGCAGGGCAATTTCTCTAGCAGCTCGGCCCATGTTTGTTCTTAAATCGGGATTGAGGCTTAATTTTTGCATTGCTTCTGCTAGAGCTTTAATATCGTTTGGATTTGGTAAAACTATCCCAGCTTCTGGAGTAATCAAAGGAGCAGCACCCGTACAGCTTGCGGTAATTACTGGTAGACCTGTCGCCATTGCTTCAGTAATTACTAAGCCGAAAGGTTCGTAGCGCGAAGGAAATACAAAGAAATCTACAGCTTTCATTATAGAAGGGACATCGCGGCGAAATCCCATAAAATGCACTCTGTCATCAATTCCCAGAGATTTCGCTAACTGCGGATAAGGGCTACCATCAGTAACACCTACCACCGCTAAATGTAAATTGGGGACTTCCACCAAAGCTTTAAGTACGGTGTCTAAATTTTTACGGGGTAGTCGGATATCGCCAGCAAACATTGCTAAAGGAACCCCATCAGGTAAATTCCATGTTTGACGACTGCCACCGTCACCGGGAGAAAATTCTTCGATATCTACTCCATTACTAATAACTCGAATTGCGTTTTCAGGTATCCCGATTTCCTGTAAATCTTTAGCGACTTTATCGGAAACTGCAACTACTATTTTTGTATTGTCAAATGCTTGTTTTTCCCAACCCGTGTTGAGTTTAGTATACAGCCACTGATAGAAATTATATAAATATTGATATGGATTAAGGATAGTTTTTTTGGCAGAAGGTGTAGTTTCTAATTTAGAAAACTTCAACCAAGAATTATGAACGAAATGAACAGCATTTACATCTGAGTTTGCCCAGGTAATAGCACCATTTGCTTTAACTAAATCGAGTTGATGGCGATGTTTTTTCAGCCAATTAGTGCTTTTGTAAGCAAATACCATATTCCGCATCAATTCTGTGGGAATTTTTGCATAAATAGGAACCCAATTAATAGAAGAGTGTGTTTCCAATTCCGGATCAATCTTACTTGCCAATACCATTACATGATGTCCGCGACGAATTGCTTCCCAGGCAACTTCATAATTTACCCTTCCTTGACCATCACCTTTAATTAAACTGTGAGTAACAATGCAAAGCTTCACGATACTATCAGCCTGCTATAAGATTAATAAATAATTTGATTTTTGAGATTTAAGTTCTGAGCGTGCCTACTATGTTAAAGCATTTCAAAAAAAACGCACTCGAAACTTGTTCAGCAAGGATTATTATATTGCCCGTTCCCCATTGCCCGTTCCCTACTCCCTCTTTATTCAAGAAACAATTACTGAAGAAACAGGTTCCGATTCAGGAATTTCTTGCTCTTTCCATAATAGATGAATGCGAGAACGACGAATAATTTCTGGCCAAGCATGAATTGCTCCTCGCTTGAATAAATATCCGCTCATATGAACAAAATATATAGTTAGAAAAGACAGCAGTTTAATAGGATTGGGAAATAAGTTTTTATAGCGTTTAATACCGATATAAAGTCTCGCTGCTTCTATATGTAATTGATAATTACTTACGCCGCCAATACCGGGTGCATCAAGTACGCTATCGGTGCTTTTTTCATTTACTTGTAACTCGGGACAAGATATGATTTTGTAACCGTATTTAATCGCTCGCAAACAAAGTTCAGCGTCTTCATAACCGAAAAAGATGTCTTCATCCCATTGCTCTTGAGAAAAAAACTGTCTGGGAAATAATGCTGCATGAATTACTACTGTTTCTGGAGTACCTTCGGTGGCGCAAAAGTATCCTCGAAAAGATAATTTAGAAGGCAGCAGTTTCTCTCCTTGAGTACTCGTGCTAGTACCCGTAAGAATAGTATATTTTCTGCGATCGTTTGGTATCTGAAAATATCTCTCTACTGCATTAGCAATAAAATCAGGTTCAACACAAATATCATCATCAACAAAAGCGACAAAATCTGTTTCTAATGCCGAAGTTGCATTTACTGCATTATTACGATTGGCGCAAACACCGCGTCTGGGGCCTGTAATATAAGTTGTTCCCGGATATTTTTTTACAACTTCTTGATTGCTTCGCTGTACCTCAACATCTTGGGAATCATCAGAAACAACTACTGTTGAGGGTTTAACTGTAGAATTCCACAAAGCGTTTAAACAATTATCGAGTTGCTTGGAACGATTTCTAGTAGTAATACAGGCTGCGATTCTCATGCGAAAAGTCCTTATTTGATTTTTTATTTTTTACTAATTGGAATATTTTTGATGGGGAGTAGAGAGGAAGATTTGCTCCCCTTATTTACCCTGGAGAGACTATTAGAATTTAGCTGCAATTTTAGGTGGAGTAAAACTTAAAATTAGTGCGGCTGTTGTCCGCAAACTAAAGTGTCTCTTTAAAGAATGGCAAAAACGAGTACGTGCTTCCGTGGAATTTTCACCCCGCATTAAACCGATTCCCAAATTTGTATTGATTTGTCCCCATTTCTTATAAAAATGAGGATAAAGTTCTTTTAATTGCTCATCTTTCATAAACTGCTCGTAGCAGAAAAGATCGGCTTTAGCTTTGCGGATTTTACCTTGAAAATTACGTCTTCCACTTTGCATGGTTTCTGTTTGTTCGTGTTCGCGATATCTCGTCAATTTAGCAGGGACATAATAAGCTCCCAAACCGGAACGACAACACAAATAATTGAGATAAATATCCCACGAACCACCTACTTCTGGCGGAATGCTATCCCAATCAACAATTTCTCGCCGAATTACAGCCGCAGTGGCACTGGAAACGGCTCTATCTATCAAACCCAATTTATGAAAAGGTTGGTAGATTCCTTCTTCTAAATTTTCTCGCTTATAAAAACGCGAGCATCTTTTTGTTGCAGCAGCATCAATTGTGCCGTCTGCTTTAATAACATGATGGTCGCAGAAAGCTAAAGCTAAATCGGAATTGGCTTCTAATGCAGGTACAAGCTTAGCTAAAAAGTCTTTTTCCCATACGTCATCGTCTAGCAAACTAGCAACATATTTACCACGTGCTTTTTTAAAAGCATTCATAGTATTAGCAAACATTCCGAGGTTGCTTTGATTGCGAAAGAAGCGAATTCTAGAATCTTTAAAAGACTCAACTATTGACTGAGGATTTTCAGGACTGCAATTATCGGAAACAATAATCTCGATATTTTGATATGTTTGTTGAACGGCACTTGTTAGTGCTACCTTCAAATATTCCGGACGATTATAAGTAGGAGTTATAATACTAACTAAAGGTTGATTTTTGTGGTTGTTGTTTGTCATATATTTAAATTTAGAGAGTTGTTCTAGTTCCGCTGGATTTTACCATTCTTTGAATAACACTAATTGTTCTATTCCATAGCATTATACGACTTGCCGACCTGACTACTTTAGGAGATTTACTATAGCTTAATGCCGTTTTTATTTGTATTACACCTCCAGGTATATCGCCTTTTTTGATTAAATTATCTGCTGATTCTAAAGCGAGAAAAGCACAATTCTGTTTTGCAGTTCGAGCCAGCTTGGTATTTGTTTCTTCAGGTAAATAAGATTTAAAGATAGTTTCTACAGTCTGATAATTTTCCTGAATAAAAATTTCGCTTTTGGCATTTATATTGTTTGCTGATTCTAAATGTACTCGCCACAAAGCTAAAGGTTCAGCTTCAAACCACATTGGATAATGTGCAAAAATTCTTACCCACATCTCCCAATCTGCACTAATACCGCAACGTCTATCAAATCCTCCCAGGTTTTCATAAACTTCGCGGCGCACTACTGCAAGAGAAGGTACCGAAATACAGCAAAGTTCGGCAATTCTGTGCAGCCAAGTTTTGGGCAGAATACCGCTGTTAGGCATCTCAAAATCGGATAAGCCTTGCCATTGATTGTGTTTATCAATCAATACACTGCGACAAAAAGCAGCACCCACTTCTGGATGCTCCTCGAAAGGCCGTGCCATTTTTTCATAAAATCCCTCTCTGACGCAATCGTCGCTACACAGCAGATGAATCAGCTTTCCTTTCGATAACTCAAAGCAGGTTTGAAAATTATTCATAATACCTACGTTGCTCGGCTGACGGTAAAACTCTACACGTCCTTTACCTAATTCCTCTACAACTGCTGCTGGATCGTCTTCTGTAGAGTTATTATCAACAACAACGATTTGCATCTTATCCATGCCTGGATCTTGTGCCAAAACGGTAGCTAATGTGTACCGTAGATATTCCGCACAATTATAGGTCGGTATCATCACTGACCATAGTGGACGCTTTACCTCTTCCGATACTGGCAAAATGCTTGGGCGATAAGGGTTTAATTCATTCATAGCTTACTTGACAAGGATTTTGTTTTGTATGAAGCGAGTACAATAATTGACTGGGAAATTTGATGTTTCAATTGCTTGATTTATAATCAATTTGCCATCTTGAATCTTATGTACTGCAACATAGACTTGGAAGCATAAACAAATAAATATGCTTTCTAATTAAACTAAATAAAACTCCGTAGTGAGAGTTTATATTGATACTTTCGCGTAAGTACAAAAATTTATTTGTAGATAATTGCTGTATGTATCTTTTCAATAGGTTATATCAAAAGATATGTATGTTAGGCGAGAGCTTTTGCATGATTTTTTGGAATTAAAATCTTATAGATAATCTTCTTTATGAAAGCTTTAAATAAGGAGCAAATAACTACTAATATCTACGTAGAAAAAAGCGCTCAAAGAATTCTTTTATTGAAGAATATTAAGCAATATATCTTTTAATAGTTTTATCTAGATGATGTAACTATCGATATAACCAAGAAACAATTTATAGATAACGAGAAGTTAATTTTTTTTAAGAAAGCAGTGACTATCAAGTTCAATCTTAGATTTAGTGTATGAGATATAAAAGCACAACAATTACAACTGCATTGTATTTGCTTGATTGATTCAGCAGCAATACAGTTTTATGCAATAAAAATTTGTATTTATGTGATTTGATTCTTTGTTAAGAATGCTAAACAAAATAATTATTTTTTGAAATAAAAATAAGGCTTGCTGTTGACAAGCCCAAAAAAATTATTATATATTCAACGCCGCTTGGTTAATTTTAACTAGCTTGCCCTACTTCATTCTGCATTTGATGATATTTCCATAACTTACCGCGCTGTTGTAGTAAGTCTTGATATTTTCCTTGCTCAACAATATATCCTCCTTCCAATACAACTACCTTATCGGCTTTAGCGATTGTAGAAAGTCTATGAGCAATAGCGATAACTGTTCTACCTACAGAAAGTTTTTCTAAAGATTCTTGAATCAACCGTTCTGATACAGAATCCAAAGCGCTGGTGGCTTCATCCAAAATCAAAATCTGGGGATCGCGAAGCAATGCACGCGCTATGGCTATCCGCTGTCTCTGCCCCCCAGATAATCTGACTCCGCGATCGCCAAGTTGGGTATCGAAGCCTTGAGGCATATCTTCGACGAACTCTAGTGCATTAGCAAGTCGAGCAGCTTCTTTGATTTGGGCTTCGGTAGCGTCGAGGGTACCGTAAGCAATGTTATTCCAAACTGAAGTATTAAAGATAAACGTATCTTGACTGACAACAGCCATGTTTTTTCGCAGCGAGTAGATGTCAATCTCTTTTAAATCCACTCCATCAATATAAATATGCCCTTGTGTTGGATCGTAAAATCGAGGAATCAAATCTGCTAAAGTTGTTTTGCCAGCCCCAGATGCTCCCACCAAAGCAGTTGTTTTTCCCTTTTCGAGGGTAAGGGTAATATTATGTAACACTAAATTAGTCGGTTCGTACCCAAAATCAACAGATACTATATCAATAGAACGATTCAACTGCTCAAATTCAGTTGAACCGTTTTGGAAGTAAGCTTGGTTATCGCTTTCTAATAACTTTTTAATATTATCCATCGAACCGTTCAAGGTACTAAGGAAAGCTATCGTTCCATTGATATCTTGAATACTGGGTACAACCCGCATCAAAACAAAGAAAAATGTTAATAATGATGCGACTTCTAAGGTAAATACTGTAAAAGAAAGAATAATTAAACCGATGATAGCAGTAGTTGCAATAGCTGAAGCTATTGGTTTGACTAAAGTCCAAGCCTTTGCAACTTTTATGGAAGCATTGAGCAATTGATTGCTAACGCCATAAAAACGCTGACGTTCAAAGTCTTGCGTGCCCGATGCGTGAACTGTGCGGATACCGTTAATAAATTCCGTGGCTGTCGAATGAAAAGCACCGTTAGCATTAGAAATACCAAAGCTCGATTCTCGAACCCGAGCATTGAGCGTTGAAAGCCCCACACCTAAAAGTGCAAATAGTAACACCGAAACAACTGAAAGCTGCCACGATATGATAAACATGGTGATAAAGTACACAGTTACTGCCATGCCTCTAATTATCACAAAAGCAACACCACCGAAGCCTTGTTTTAATCTTTCAATTTCAGTGGTGATGGTATTTATAAGTTCGCCAGAACGAGTTTTAATAAAGTAACTTAACGGTAATGCTTGTAAATGTTCAAACATCCGTTTACGTAAGCGATCTGCAAGATGCAGTTGCGCTGATTCCGTGTAAATCGAACTAAAATAATCAAATGCCGAACGCAGCCAAGTACTTAATAATATTAAGATTGATATTCGATACATACGGCTGGTTGCGGAAGTTTTGATCCCTAGTATCCAGATGTCAAACCAAGTAACACCTGTTTGAATCGGTTCCGCATCGGCTGCATTCGTTAAACTTTGTAGAAAAGTTAGCAAAAAACCGATACTGAAACCTTCAAAAGCGGCTGCTAATATCGAAAAAACTATAGCGAAAATAGTAACTTTACGAAAGTGCTTGAATTCTCGCAGTACTAAATAGTTATTCTTCCAGAATTTGGTAGCTTTAAATAAATTGCTGAATGGCTGGTATATTGTTGAATGCATATATATTTTTATAACTATTGGAGTCAGAGCGATATTTCAATATTTCAATTCTGTTTTATCCGGCAAACTTCGCGTCAAATGCCAACAGAAGAGGTAAGATATCGCTCTTAAAAGTGCTGGCATTCATGTATCTTTTTTATCAGCTTTATCTTTGAGGCATAAATAAGATTAATTTGATAGAAAAAGCTGAAAATTAATCAAGATGTTTGACTATCTAAATGTAATATACTTGATTCTTCAGTCTCTACTTCCCAAGAGTTCATAATTCCTGGTAGATTATTCAGTTGCTTGTGCGATCTGGGAGTTAACCTTACCGCATCTTCTAAAGTCCAGCAGCGCGAACCGAACAAGCCCATTTCGCCCCTAATTACATTCAACAATTGCGGTAAATTATTCAAACCGTACTTACACATCAACTTCCTTAGCTGTGTAGTTGCTTGTTCTTTTTGATTTACAGAAGCTGTACTAAATTTGATTAATTTAAATAATCTACCTCTTTCACCGACATACCAAGAGCGTTCAAATATTGGTGCTTGAGCATCAATTTTCATTAATGCAGCTAATAACAGCATCAGTGGACTCGCCACAAGTAAAACCAACATGGCGATCGCCCCGAAGCAAAAACGCTTGATCCACGATAGGAAATAACTATTAGGTTTTGACTGTTTTCGATCGGTTGCGATCTGTAAATATATTGGTTTAGAAGCCCAAGCGGCAGCATCTGCCCAGAGCTTTACTTTCTCTTCGCCTAATTTCGGATCTATACGAACTAAGTTAACGGAAGAATGTTGCAAGCATTCTTTTAAAGACTCATAAGTATCTAATAAAGGCATACAAGGCTGTTTAACCGAACCTATAGGCTTTACCAATAATTGATTGCGTCGCCATTGAAGAGTGCAGTATGTCGAGCTATTAGGCTCAGAGACATTGGAGCTATTGTTTACAGTTGGAAGTAAGTCGGTTTTCATATTAATTTCAACTAATAGAGTGGTAGACAGCTTGTCTTATATACAACGTGTCAAAATGTCCTTAATTTCCGTAATTTTTGGCTTAACTTCCAGTCAATGGAAGATATTTAGGCAAATATTATTAGAGATAAAAATTCCGTTGCGGTAATTGCATACCTTTCATTTTGATTTATGAAGATATATGTTTAAAGAATATACGAAATATAGATAAATCTAAGATTACCTCGCTATTACTTTTCCTTTTTGCAACGGTATTCAATAAATAGGATATAGGAAACGATAGAAATTACGTTAGCTAAAATGAATTCTTTATTTATTCTTCAAATATTTACTGCTTTATTATCGGAATTATTAAGGTACTATGAATTCTATTTAGGTAACACTTAATTACTCTAATCTGGCGGAGTCTAGGCGATTGTAACATAAATAATTTTGAGGATTTGATGAACTTTTACATTTATCTGAAGTTTTTCCGTAAATAGACGAAATATACAACGTAATTTACGTAAACTTCATATATATCACCTCAAACATCGTTCATATTTAACAAAACTACAAATAAAATGGCGGCAATTCAATTTTAAATTTGCGCTTTTTACAGATATTCTTGTGCGCGGCTAGTTACAAGTTTCGTTGCGAGCTTAGGCATTTATTGTATTTTTGTAAATTAAGGTATAAAAACCTTCTCTAAAGTATTAAAGAAGTTTGAAGCGAGGTAAAGGAATTATTAAAACTACAGTAATATATTCACCAAAATCTACCATTTTCATGATTTAAGAATCTCACTTCTCCACGGCGAAGATATTGCAGAGCTTCTTCGATAAATACCTAATTAAAAATACAAAAGGCATACGCTTCAATAAAAGCGCAGCCTTAAAAGTTTATTTATGCTTATTAGGTTTTAAAGTCTTATACTGATTTTAAACATCATGTCATTTCACGGCACTAAAGACGGCCTATTCCAATTTCATCCCATGATTGAAAACCGTGGGCGTATCGAAGTCACGAATTCTGTAATAGTAGAGGCACCAAGAAAATAATTAACCTATTCTTCTACAGCTCCTTTCAAGGCTAATTGCTGTTGCTTCACGTTGGGAACGTAGCTATATCCTGTTTTTGAGACTCCATTTGCGACAACTCCAAGTAAATTTAATTTACCCATCATGGCTGTAGCTTGTGCGAGTTGGGTGCGAGTAACTCCTCCAATACTTGCTACCATAATTACTCCGCGACAAGTTGATGCGGTAAGTAAAGCATCTACTAAGCCTAAAACTGCTGAAGCATCTAAAATAACTAAATCGTAACTTTCTTCAAATGCGCTCATTAAATCTTCCATGCGAGGTGAGCTTAATAGATTCGCAGGGTCTTCTGGAACTGGTCCTGCGGTTAAAATATCTATATAAGATGAGCCTGAAGATTGAAGAGTTATCTGCGAAGGTAAAGCTACATCGCTTGTGAGCAAAGTAGAAAGTCCTTGTTCGTTGGGTAAATTAAGATGTTTGTGGACGCTGGGGTCGCGTAAATTAGCATCTATTAATAGTACCTTTTTATGTAGACGAGCAGCACTCATTGCTAAACCTAAAGCCAAAGCTGATTTACCTTCGTCAGGTAATGCCGAGGTTATCATTAAAGATTTGAAGGCAGAAACAGAATTGAGCAATTCTATATTTTTATAAATTAGGTCAAGCGATTCCCAGCGCGGTGGCGATTGCAATACCTGAATTGTCCAAGGGGCAAGAACTTCTGGCTTGCCAAAAGGTAGTTTAAATATCGATTCTTTAGTTTTGGCAGCAGGTAGTTTAGGAGTTGTTCCTAAAAGCGGAATCGCAAATTGTTTTTCTATTTCGGCGGTAGTGCGAACTGCATCGTCTCCTGCTTCCCTAGCAAAAGCCGCGATTCCTCCCAACATTAAACCAACTACCCCACCTAACAACAGGTTCTGCTGTAAATTGGGACCTAAACGATCTCCTTGTTGGGGTTCTTCTACTACTTCCCAGTTAAATCCGCCTTTGTCAAGCTCTTGCTCTACTTCTTGCTCTGCTGTCAATAGCTCCTGCAAGCGGTTTCGACTGCGTTCTACCTGGGGTTGTAATCGATTATACTCAGCTAACAAACGAGGAAATTTTCTTAGTTCTTGCTGTAGCAGTTGTTCATTTTGTGCCAAACTTTGGTCGCGGGCGCGTAGAGCTAAAAGATTTGTTTGGGTTTCTACTAAGCTGCTAGCAAGGTTAAGATCCGTTTGAGAAAGCTGCCCTTGATTGAGTAATTCGCCACTATTTACATTAGAAGCACCAATATTACTGCCTCCCAAAGCTCTACCTACTTCTTGTTGTAGTAGCTGCTTTTGTTCTGCAAGCTGTTCTTTAAGCTTTTTAACATCCGGATGTTCGGCTGTAAAACGCAAATTTGCTTGAGCGATCGCCAGTTCGGTTGTTTGGATTTCGTTAAGTAAGCCTTGATAGCGAGTTGATTGACTCAAACGAGAAGAGACAAGTGCATTCTGGGGAGTGCGTTTTAATTGTTCTTGTAATGAATTTAGACGTGCTTGAGCTTCCTTATATTGATTGTGGGTTGTGCGTCGTTCTTGTTGAATGTTATTTAAAGCATTTTCATTAGCTTGAGCTTGCGTTTGCGGATCTGTTAATCCTCCTTGAGAGTTGCGAAACCTTAATAATTGTGATTCAGCTAGGTTTAATTTGTCTGTTTCCTTTTTCTTCTGTTCCCTAATAACTCTTAAACCATCTCTTAAACGCTTTTTCTGCTGTTCTTTGTTGAAATCGAGATAAACTTCTCGTATCGCTTCTAATACTCTTTGAGTCTGTTGCGGGTCTTTAGCTGTATACTCAACTTGAACAATTTTAGTTGCAGCGTCATCGTCTTCTGACCTTAATTGATCTAAGGACAAAGAACCTTTTATATCTTTTACGGTAATTTGCGGGTATTCGGGCTTAAGTTTTTCAACTGCTTGCTTAATAAGTGAAGACTTTTTCATCAATTTTAATTGGGTATCGATGTCTATCTTCACATTTGAGTCGGTAAACTGATTTTTATCTTGCCCAGTTCCTTCTCCTTGATAGTTTGGCTCTACCAAAAAGTTTATATAACTTTTGTAAGAGGGCGGGGTTCTTTGATAAACGTAATAACCCCCACCCACTGAAGCCAAAAATACTATCAAAAACCAAGGAAATCGCCGGATTAATACCGCAAACAGCTGCCCGTAACCCGGTTCTGAATCAGCAGCTGGATTTACATGGGGACTTAAACTGGTTTGCATAACTTTTTTATTTCCTCGGCTAACAAATCAGGGACTGCGATCGCTGTAGGCTGCTAGTTTGGTCGATGACTTTCTCGACTTTACTAAAAAATGCTTCTTCCGAAAAATTCGCTACAGCATGATTGCGGATGTTTTCGTAATTCCAATAGATGTCCCTGGCTTCTAATAAAGCAGTTTGTAGGGAGTCTGGCGTTTGCCTCTTAAAAAACACTCCTGTTTTTCCTGGCACCTGAGTATCTAATACTCCTCCCGCTCCAAAGGCAACTACTGGGGTTCCACTAGCGTTTGCTTCTACCGGAACTAACCCATAGTCTTCTAAGGCTGCGACTATGACAGATTGTGCTTTAGCAAACAATTGGGTACGTTCTAAATCGGAAACATGACCCACAAATTCGATATTTTTCAAAGCTTTCGATTGTAAGCGTTCTCTTTCTGGGCCGTCACCTGATATTTTCAGTTGCCACCCCAGCCAGTTAAAAGCCTCCACTATTATATCAAGTCGTTTGTAACCTATCATCCTAGCAGATGCAAGAAAATAGTCATCTTTAGTATTTGAATAAATAAACTTACCCGTATCAATTGGATAGTTAATAACTATTGCTTTTTTTCCATAAATGCTCTTGATACGCCGCGCTACAACGCTTGAATTGGCGATATAAAGGTCTGGTTCTTGGGCGTAGGTTAAATCAACATTTCTCATTAATTGAAATACTTTTTCAATTAACGGAGCAAAATACTGATAATCAGCATATTCTCTTAAATAAGTTTCGGTATCCCATAGAAAACGAGTAACGTTATGACAAAAACAAACGTGTCGTGCCTTCGGGCTTTTTCGTACTGCTTTAGCAAAACTAGTGCTGCTACTGATAATTAAATCATATTCTTGCAAGTCCAAAGCACGAAAGGCGGGAAAATAAAAGGGAGCCATTAACCGGAAATATTTGGCTGCACCAGGAATATGCTGTAAATAAGTTGTCTTAACTATCCGTTCGCCTAAGTCAATAGTTTTTTGAGCATCGTATAAAGATGTAAAAACGTCTGCTTCAGGAAAGCGTTTGCAAAGTAATTCAAAAACTCGTTCTGCGCCACCTCGTTGGGTTAAATAATCATGAACTAAGGCAATTTTCATTTTTTTCCCTATGACATTACAGTTACTCTGTAAGCAGTGTTTAAAAAGTAGATTGATTTTTTATTGGAGCTTATATTTTAATCGGAATATTTAACATCTTTATTTTTATTTTTACAAATATTTTTACTTTTCTATAAGTTGGGATATTTTCCAAGTAATTTAATCTTTAAAAAACAATTCGTAAGATGAATATATTGCCTGCTTAAAGCTAGAAGGCAGATTGGGGGTTTGCGATTTATAAGCTGCAATTGCTTGATGCTTTTTTTGTTGAAAGCTACCAATAGATAATCGATACAGATGACTATTTTTATGCAAATATTCGTGTTTCGATAGGGGATTTCGCCACAGCATCCAAATCGGATATTGCAGCATTTCTATTTGCATTTTCGATCTTTGAATGGCGCTATGAACTAAGGAGTAAGTGGCTTCATGGTCTGGATGCCCATCGTGGTAATGTGGAACGTAAACTTCTTGTGGTTCAAAAGATTGGATAATTTCGACTAATTTAGTAATTAATAAGTTTTGTTTCTCTGGAGACAGTTGACCTAAAGAACCATCAGTTTCCCCCAGGTATATAGCCTCTGAAGGTTCGATACCCAAAATATCAAGAGCAACACTTGCTTCTTCTTGACGAAATTGAATCGCATTCTCTGGTTTAACCCAGTCTGGTTTACTGCCAAAACGTCCATCTGTAAGAAACACCACTTTGACGGGTATTCCTTGAGAACGCTTAAAAGCAATCGTTCCTCCACAACCAATGGTTTCATCATCTTGGTGTGGAGAAAAGACTATTGCCGGTTTATTGTTCGCTTCTATTGGTTTGCTTTTGAAACGTAGCAACCAGTTATAAAATACGTGATAGTTTGCATCTCTAACGGCTGCTCCTAAAGTTATTCGCAATTTATTTAAAGGCTGTTTAAGCATAGGTTAATAATTCGTTTTTGATACCGTGCTGCAACATAATTTTTTCAACTGTTTCTCTATAGACTTGAGCAAAGTGTTCTCTTGTATGATTTTCTCGAACAAATTCCCATGAGTCTCTAGCCATTTGTTCGAGTATTGATGGATCTAATTGTGAAATATTCTTGATGCTTCGCTTAATTTCTTCAACAGAATTTTCTTTGAAAACAACACCATAATCATCGCTGACATCTACGCTAGCTTCATAACTTACAATCGGAATTAGCCCCGTATGCATACAGTTGATAACGCATCCGCCACCACCTTCGGAACAAGAAGGATAAACAATACCTAAGCAACTGTTAACAATATCTATAAATTTTTGAGAAGTAACATCAACCCAACCAACTGTATGAATGTTGGGAGTTTGATAAAGTTCTTTATAAAAAGCTGTTTCAAAGTCTTTTTCTTTATAAATCGGACCGCAAATAGTTAAATTATAATCCGGCATTTGTGAAAATGCATCTAAAAGTAAATCCAATCCCTTATGAACTAAACCACCGCTACCAAACCAAAGGAAGTTTTTACGACAAGCTGCAAAATCTTTATCTGGCCAAGGATACAACGTTGGAGCAGAAATAGGAACTCGATACAGCGGTTTATTGGCGTATTTAAATGTATTCATCGTAAACTCGTTGCCAAGTACTGTCGCGCAATCGGCATATTCGATAGCTTTATTTGGCTGCTCGAATCTTTTAGGACTTAAAGTAATGCCGCGTCTTTGCTGCAATGCTAATAATCTATTCGCTTCTGCTGCATTATGAAATAAAAGATGCGCTGTATCGGCATGAAATATTTTGATGCAATCCTTATTTAAAAATGGTAGGCATCTTTGCAAATTCCAACGTGTTTCAATAAAAAATGTATAGTGTTTTTTAGGAATAAATACATCGTTGTAAAACCAGATAACATCAACGTTATAACCAAAATCCAAAAAGGTTTTAGCCATTTGCAGGCATTCCCAATGTTGGGTATGAGAAGTTGGTATTGGCTCTCCTGGTTTTAAAGTAAATGGATCTACAACATAGGAAATTAGTACGTTTCCGACTGCTGGTTTATTCGGTTGAAGTGAAATCATCCGCCGTCTTTCGAGACGACCTTGTATTTTGTCGGCTACTACGGTAACGTTGTCTGTTACGCGCTTAATTAAATTAGTTTTCATAAAATAATGTCCCCTGACCCTCCTTAGATAAAGTTTTAACTAATAATAGAGAAATTGAATGTTGCGAGAAGAATCCTGAGAAAGATTCTTCATTACACAACCTATGTATTCTACGTTACTTAGATAAAATAATAACGTAATGCATCTTCAAGGCAGTTATTTTATCTAGCTATTGCCAAGGTTTTAGATGGAGTAAAATAAGCGTTTTGTTCTTCACGCAGTTTGTCGCAAAGTCTTCCTTGTGGCAGTTCTACGTCATCGTAGGTGAGAACTTGGTCTTTAGAAATGTCTCGTTTTAAACGGCATCCTTCAGCTAATCCCATCGGTAATAAATTTTGTTCGCGAACAACTTCGGAATTCTCGCATTGTCCGTAGGTCATGTAGTAACCTATGCCATCAAGGGTATCTCCAGCTTTGAGATCGATTTTAGCGGTAGCTACTACATCTACAATAGGGCCACCCAAAGGAGACATTACAGCATCGCCGAACAGTACTGCACGGGCTACTGATAGAGGAACTTCAAAATGACACAAATGATAAGGAGTATAGAAACTGTAAAGAGGGCCTTCACCTAACTTATACAGATTGAGATAATGCTGTTGTTTGGGATCGTCGTGAGTTGCAAAAACGAATACGCCAGGACCTGGTTTAGCGCCAACAACGTAATCAACAATACCGCCAAGTTCCTTTAACTGCTCAACATCATACATCGAGGTCATTTCATCAACATGACCTTTGAAGTCGTAGCCGAGCATTCCTCTTTGAGCAACTTTCATTCCCGTCGCGTTAGCAACAATTGCTTGCTCGAAAGAGATTTTACTGCCGTCTGCAAAGCTAGTTACCATATGAGGCTTTTGTCCCCAGCGTTTGGCAAATGCTTCTTGAGTAGTTGGGTTGCGGTAAGGATCTTGCAATCCTTTGATGTTTCCACAAAGTAATGGAGTTAAGCCAATACTCTTAACAAAACGATACAGATTCATTTCTACCCCCGGTTGATCCCCATCACAAGCAGAAAGAATCACTCCGGCTTTATCGGCATAAAGTTTCAAAATAGAACCGATAGTACCGTCAAGTTCGGCATTCATCATAATAATGTGTTTGCGGTGGGCGATCGCCTCCATCACAACATGAGCGCCAAATTCAATTGCTCCGGTTACTTCGA
>CAYMZW010000112.1:0-16670 GCA_964395005.1 uncultured Rivularia sp. | reverse complement strand
TAGTGTGGTCAACTGTTAACGGCTATTTTAGAAAATGGCGCAAAGATGTTACGCATTTAGAGTCTCTATTTACCTTAATGGGAATTGGTCTGGGAGTACCAGATCATTCAACAGGGTTGTAGCCGTTTGAATCAATTATCAGTTGAACTACCTGTAATACCTTCAAGCAAAGCAGTTCATGTTGTCGTGGATTCAACAGGGGTAAAAGTTTATGGAGAAGGCGAGTGGAAAGTTCGTACACATGGAGTGGGTAAACGACGTACATGGAGGAAGTTGCATTTAGGAGTTGATGAAGGAACCGGAGAGATTTTAGCTGCGGTGGTAACTACTAATGATGTGGCTTCTAAGGAGGTTTTGCCCGATTTGTTGGAGCAGGTTGATGCTTCAATTGAACAAGTATCTGGTGATGGTGGTTATGACACATTTGAATGTTACGATACAATCACCTCACGCCAAGCCAAAGCCGTAATTGCACCTCGCACCAACGCTAAGATTAAACAACCCAACGAATGTAAACCGCTTCCCCATCCACTCTCTGAAAGTATACGAAGAGTACGTCAAGTTGGCTCTAAGCAATGGAAACAGGAAAGTGATTATCATAGACGTTCTTTGTCCGAAACTGCAATGTTTCGGCTCAAAAGCTTTTTTGGGGGTATGAGTTCTGATACCGCTGCTGGATTAGTATTAGCTCGTAGAGCTATGAGACTTAGTGAATCTGTACCTACTCATGTCGCTCTCCCGGCTGTGATGGTCGCGTCGAGACACGTATGGGCTTCATGGTACAGAATTAATAAGTCGCTCAAGTCGGTTCGCCGTCATGAGTATTACAACAAACAGGCGTTAACAGCGCACCTCAGCCATCACTTTACAGGTCAAAATCCTGTTGAGGTGGGTAAATCCGAAGTGAATCCGGCTGAGGAACCCAGTGAAAGTCTGGGCTGTAATCCCGAACTAGCCGTTAAGGTCGGGTAGATGTCCACATATATCCAGATTTGGGTAGATTTGTACAATTTTTATGTAACGGTAAGTTAAGACGACGCTTTTTCCAGAACCAAGCGGTTGAGTTATTTCTGAGCTTGTGCTGCGCTTAATCGCATGATTCAACTGGCGATCGCCAGATAGTTATAAGGTGGAAGATTAGTTACCGCATCTTTTAGGAGAAAGGTGTGTCTTTTTCTCATTCGTGCAACAAAGCCAGTCACTTTATTAGATGTTGCAACTGATGCAATTATGGTTAGAGGCTTAGATAACCAAATCTTGTTTTGGAATCAAGGTGCGGAACGTTTATATGGCTTTACGTCAGCAGAAGCATTTTAACAATTTGTACTTGCAATTATGTGAATTATTGTAAAGCTTTCATCAGAGCTTATCGAGTAAAAAAATTTATTTATAAGCACTGTGATTGTAGGCTATCCGATTAATTCAGCTACTCGAATTGCTGATACAATCGCACCTTCATGTAAACCATCTCCTAAGTAAGCCCCTGCATGATAAGTATGGTTTTCCCCATTAGTATCAACTACCTCGTCTCGGTATCGGAAAGATTCAACAGTATATAACGGAGTATCGTGTTCTAAACGCAGAACGATTTTATCTTGGTTGATTAAGGATTCGATATTAAACGCTAAATTATATTTAACTTCAGATGAAACACCGCACAATTGATTTAGGTAAGCATTATATCCCCATCCTGCTGCTGTCTCGAAAAAATCAAACTCCGAAGGTTGTTTGATACCGTATTTATCGTACATCGAAGTATCTGTATGAATCAGCGAGGTGATTTGGTTATTTTCCCAAGCACCAAAGCGTCTAACTTCTGCAACTGTCGGATCTAACAATAGCTTTAGTACTCTACCTGGTGGAGTTGCAAACACAACTTTGTCAAATCTAAAGGTTGCACCGTCGGATAGTTCAATTTTCACACCATCTTCCATTCTCAAAATATCTGCAACGTTAATATCAAGTAAAACCTTTCCCTTAAAACGCTGCAAAATCTTTTCCATATAGGAATATACACCACCTTTGATTCTAAACCAGTTGATAAAAATATAATCTCGCAGAGATAAAATTGCCAGTTCGGCAGGGAAATTATCAATCAGTTCAAAGTGCATCGAATAGCTGTACATCGCCAGCAGTTTTATCCAAGTGTTTCTAATGCATGGAGTCCTTAAAAAGTAAGATAAAGGTCGATTATAAACGGACGGTATTTGAGCAAAATGAGTTTTTAACCAAAAACCAGCCGAACGAGCATATAAACCGTCAAGCTTGAGAAATTCGATTAGTCGCTGTATTCGGGTGAAATTTTTTCGGATAGAGGAGGCAGAATGTATATGACGACCGTTTTTGAAAAACATCGTCGAAGCTAAATCAACGGGTTCTAAGTCAACCCCCAATTCTTTCATCAAGTTAAGAAAGTTATGAAAATTACTGGGAAATTCCAATACTCCACCCTCTAAAAATTCGTCACATTCACCAACGTTAGATTTAACGTTTTTATTAACAGTGCGAATGTGTCCCCCTAAAATAGGCTGTTTTTCAAACACCGTGACATGATGACCTTGTTTATTTAGAAGATAAGCCGTAACTAAACCGCTGGCTCCCCCGCCAATAACAGCTATTCTCATTTTCCAACTCCTGTAATAATTCTGTTTGATTAATCAAATTCTTTGTGAAGATAGTTAAGAGTTAGGAGTTAGGAATTAGGAGTTAGGAGTTAAGAATTAAGAATTATCTATCCCCTTGTCCCCTTATCCCCTAATCACCCATTACCCATCAAAATCTTGTCTCCCGACAACCTTTGATATAAAAGCGCTCCAGTCCAAAATGTTGGAGCAAATCCTGGATACCCCGATGAAGCATTGCAAAAATAGAAATTTTTCAGAGAGGTTTGATGATTTAATCGACCAATCCCCATGTTTTTAGGAGTAAGACTAGAACCGTAGGAATTACCATGAGGACAATGACAAAACCGTTCGTTGGTTGTAGGGGTTCCGGTAATTTTAAAAACTAAGTGTTGCCGAATATCTGGAATATAATGCTTCTCGACAACATTTAGAATAGAGTTTAAAATTTCCTCCTTTTTTTGCCGATAAGCCTTTTCATCTCGTGCTTTAAGTTCTTGGAAATAGCTGTAGTCAGCCACAGTCAAAAACTCGATAATCTGACAGTCTTCTGGGCAATCTCGCTCTTGAGTAGTTAATAAGGTAGGTGTAGTAATGGCAAAGCTGGGATTCGAGTAATCGTGAGAAACGTACATTTGATAAAATGCTTCATTCAAGTCTTGATGAGCTGTATGAAAAGTATTCCATTTACCAAATCCATAGTCTCGCAAGTCCATATCTTTGACTACACAGTATGCCATGTAGTTTGAGGGAGAATATTCGTAGTTGAGTTTTTTCCGTACTGTCGGAGAAAACTTTTCATATCCAATCATCTTGGCAGCTTTTTTCGGATCTATATTGCAAATAACCGTATCGGCAGTAAACTTAGAAGTCTGATGGGTAATTAAATTCATAGCTTCAACACCCGTAACTGTTTTACCATCAAGTAGAAAATTGACAACTTCAGTATTGAAAACAATTTCGCCACCGTTATCAACAATCGCTTTTACTAATCCATTAATTACAGCTTCAAAATGACGGGTAGGATAATAAGCCCCTTCTTGGTATCCTGAAAATAAAATTACCCAAGCGTAAAAAGAAAGTTGATTTGGTGGAAGTAAAAAGTCTTGCCATTGCGAAGCTAAAAGCGTTTGCGCGGCTTGAGGTAGTTTGAATTTATCAAAAACATCTTGTAGGGTGCTGTGCAAATATCTTACAGCGCAGCTAACTTCACCGAAATGCTTAAATAATTCCCCAGGATTCACCGGAGGAGCTAATATTTTCAATCCCTCTCTAGTCTTTTTAACTTCAAAAACGAATTTACTAATTTGCTCTACATTTTCAGGAAACAAATCTGCAAGTCGTCGAATCAATTCCTGTGAATCGGAAGGAATATCCAAAGCATAATTTGGCATTCGCATATGGTCAAACCCATTCGGGTCATACCTTTCAAAAGTTATATCTTGGTCTAAATTAAGTTTTTTCAGCACTTGATTAACTGGTTTACCTTCACCGCAATCCCAAACATAGTGAAGTTGTGCGTTAAAGCGATATTTTTTAGCCATAGTAAAAGTATGACCAAATCCACCAGGATACTCATGGGCTTCTAAGACTTGCACTCGCTGACCGGATTTTGCCATCAGTGCGCCAAATACTAAGCCGGATAAACCGCTGCCTAAAATCAGGTAATCCGTTTTCATAACTAGTTTTGTTAAATAACTATATTCATGCTCTAGTCGAGCATAAAATTTATTTTCTAAATTAAATTTGAGAAACTTGTGAGGAAGTAACTTATACAGCTTATATAGTCACGAAGGAAAAATAAATAAAATATTAAATATCAGTAATAATCGTGAGGATATGTGCTTTTCTCGCTTAAGGTAAAAAAATAATGTGAGCAAATTGTGAGGAAATGAAAGGTCTTTATATAGTAAATTATTGAAAGATGCATATGTATATCCTCACAAGAAACTCACAATTATTTGATATTAAGAAAAAAGCTGCATTCAAGGCAGAAATTAAGCAATCGGCAGATTACTCGTTGTGGATTTTATGTAGGCGTAATCCTTGTCGTAAAGTATATTTATATTTTACATTCAGTCTTTTATTTAATCTTATTTACTCAAAAACTAAATACTCCCATGAATAACAATTCCGACCTCCCAAGCTATAACGAATTATTTGGTCAGCTAGACTTCAAAAAAGGTGATGATGGTCGTGCTGTCTACTCACCAGCAGCTTATTTAGCAGATTTATTACAACTCCTAGACGACAAATTTGAAACGCAGTCCGAACAGGTGCAAAGTTTAGAAAAAAGAAGACCAGATATTAAAAAACTTCCTCTTAATACTGAAAATACTTACAGTCAGACTCCATATTTAGATATTGTCAGTGAAGTATTAGAAGAAAAGATTACATCAAGTTTAGGTTATACCTTTGCTTATGGGGTTTTACAAACTGCAAAATACCCATTTAACTTACCATTTAACTTTGAAAATGAAAGAGTTAAGAAGTTCCTCAAATATTTAGATGTGACGTTAGAAGAACTGTACAAGCTATTCAGTCTTCAGGTCGATGCAAATACTGTTGCAAGAGAGTATTTAAAGTTATCCCAAGAAGAATACGACACGGTTGTAGAACCTGCCGATGGTAATGCTTTAGCTGAATATTGGGGAGGAAAGGAAAATTTCGCGAGTTTAAAAGCAAATAAAAAGGCTTCCCAATTCCTAGCAATTACAGGTCTTTCAGGTCAAGAATTAAGAGAACTATTGTACCAAAATTTAAGTCAAACAGCTGAAGATAATGATGGAAATCAAGAAAGGATAAAAGCCGCTGATTTTTTCATTAATCATCAATTAAATTGCTATGTTGAATTAGATGAAAACGAAGAACACCTCAGATGTAATGGAAATTCATCAATTCCAGAAGAATGGTTTCAGCGAGTCAACCGATTTATAAGACTTGCGAAGAAGATTAAACTTACGTTTACTGATTTAGACCTTATTCTTCGTAGTTGCTGTAAGAATAATCTCAATGAGAAATCAATTCAGATAATTGCTACAGTTAAGAAAATTCATGACCATTATGAAATACCTATTGATATTGTATGTAGCTTTTTTAGTGATATTAATATTATAGGAATTGGAGACGATGACGAACCCCAAGATTTGTTTAACCGGATTTTTAACTCAAAATTTGCAAATCTTGAGAAAAAATATATTAGTGTTTCCCAATTTATACCCGATGAGTATTCTAGTTATACACGGCTTACTTGGTCAGGTGATATTCTATCCTTGCACAATAAAGAATATCGAAAACGATTGTGTAAAGCACTTGATATTACTGAAAAAGAACTAATTTATATCGTTGATAAATTTAGAAGTTGGTCAGCACTTGACGAGTCGAGGAAATCACTGCTGGATATCAATCAGGAGAATCAGGAGAATTGTTTACCCGCTTTGTCTTTATTATTCCGCATTACTAAATTGTCTGAAGTTCTAGATTTATCTAGCACTGAGATATTCAATTTACTAGATATTTTAGGAAAAGACCCCTCAATTCGTAGTCATCACAATTTCAATATTCTTATTGACTATCCAACTCAACAGCAAGACTGTTACAAGATTCTTGAAGGGGAAAATACTGATGATTTAATGTGGCTAATTCAGATATTGTTTTCTGTTGTTAGCTGGATGCAAGTACATGATTTCACCAGTGAAGAACTGAAGCAACTGCTCACAAATCAATACACTAATGAAACAGCAGAGAAGAATAGCAAATCCCAAAAAATTAGCAATCTAAACAATATTTATCAGCACTTTAAACCAGTCATGTTTAACGCTGATATTTTGCAGTCTGATGTATTTGATAAGCGCTCGGCTAATATTCTCTATCATATCTTAACAGCAGACGGCAGCACAGTTTCAGATAAAGATAAGCGGTTACTTAAAGCAAATCGCAGTTCTAGTTCTGTGAAAGCATTAGCTTATAAAGCCCTGAATCAGTTAAATAAAATCGCTCCAGAAGACTTTATGATGTTAGGTATTGGTGAAAAAGTCTTAGATAAGATATTCAATAACTTAATCATTCATGAATATCTTAATGCTGAAGCTTACCTAAATGAGGAAAAGTTTTCACTACTAACCAATAACTTTAAAATAGAGACTGACTTTAGTAACTATAAAGCAGAGCTTTTTGAATTCATTCAGAGTTTGTTGGCTGATGAAATTGAATTTATAACTTCGGATGACGATTTGGATGACGAGTTAGAAGATGAACTTGATGAATCTATAGAAATCTCAATTTATCCATCGGATTTGGAAATTTTTAAAGAATTAAATGAGTCACAACGCAATGAATTATATGACAATTTAATTTTTAATGGCTACATTGATGAAGAAGGTAATGTTTTACAGGTTGAGTTTTTCACTTTAGATGATAATGTTGATAACTTTGAGGTCAATTCTAATATTGGTAATGCTGCTGAAGATATTTTTAATCTCATAACTGCACAAACTGCCAAGTATCATCAAGAAAATCTCGTGCTTAGCAGAGAAGTTTTTGCAAGTTTGTCTTTGAAAGAGTTTGAGATAGATAATTTAATTGATAACTTGAAATTCAATGGTTATCTCGATGGCAATAATGTATTTACTAATAAAGGTGAATTACTAAATCTGGATGTCCATAAATTTAATCTGGCGCTAATGTTTTACCCTTATCGGCATAAAATACTTGCTGCCATCAAGAAAGTAATAAATGGGTTCAAGTATAATTTTTATACATTCTCCAAAGATATTTTTGCGGAAACTGCCGATAGGATTGTAGGGCAATTAGTTTATGAGGATATTAATAATCAATATCTGGAAGAGGGGAGCATCAAAATAGATCGAGAGATTTTCTTCCAAGATTCGGAAAATGTATCTCAGTTGATACTTAAAAATTACTTTACTGCTAATAATGTCGAAGCTGTGTTTAATAGCATTGCTAATATTATCGCAGTTTACCAAAAGTATCGATTTACAGCTACTATCCTTGAAGAACTTGATTTTAATCAGGAAGAACAAGAAGAATTAATTGAAGTCTTAAAAGAATACAATTACATTTTTGAAAACAGAATAATATCTGAAGATAAGTTAGATTATTTTCTGAATATTGAGAACGCGCTTACTTTTAATTTGGACAAATTTGAAGATTATAATAAAGATATCTTTTTTGTCTTGCATGGAAGTGCCAAAGAAATTGACGCGAGTATTCGTGAGGTTTCAGAAAAGTTAAACAATCTAGCAGCAAAACAGGAACTTGTTTTGTTTGGAACTTTACAAGATGTCTTTGGAATACAAGCTGATACTATCAAAGTATTGTGTGAAAATGTCTTCCAAACTTCTAAAAATATAGTAGAAACGTTTTTAATTCCTATTTTGTCTGTGGTTAATTCTCAGGATATAGTTACTGCACAGCCTAACAATAATAAGTTCAATTTTGCCTATAGAAGAATACGGCAATTTTCTGCACTGGTTTCTAAATTAGGACTTAGTGCAGCGGAAACACAGATTGTATTTCAAGAACAGAACCTGGTTGAAAAGTTTTCTGAGCATCTGGTATTACCAGAAAATATTGATAGCTTTGATGCCTTAATTGAAACTCCTGAAGGGATTATTTACATCTTTAAAGGTAATGAGTATTGGGCTTATTCCGCAGAAACCTATAACTTGCTGGACAAAGAAACTTTAGCAGCAATGTTAAAAGATGCTGGATATGCAGATGATTATATTAAGATGGTCACAAAAGACAATCAAATCACTTCTTTGTCAGAAAGATTTGCAAATCTAGAAAAGGTTGATGCCGCTTTTGTAGATAATAATGGCACCTTATATATTATTGCTAAAGATAAGCTTTACCGCAAAGAGCGTGGCAGTGAAAAATGGATCGAGAAAGAAAGGGTATGGGGTAAAGTTGAAAACAACTTCGAGCAACCTGAAAAAATTGACGCTGCTTTTCAAGATAAAGAAGGTAAAACTTACCTGTTTGCAGGGGAACAATATATTCGATATTCAAGTAGTGAGTACGACCTGGTTGATAAAGGATATCCGCTCAAAATTGCTAGTAATTGGCAAAATGAAGATTTAAACCCTCAGCTTCCTAATAAGTTTATAACAGCCATTGATGCTGCCTTTCAAGGAATCGACGACAAGACCTATCTCTTTAAGGAAAATCACTTCATCTGCTCCGATAATCCTTCCAAAGAAAGGGCTATTAATGAATTCTGGGGAAAGGTTAAGAATAATTTTCAACAACAGCAGCCAGTTGATGCTGCTTACGTAGATGGTAGTCTTACATTTGTGTTTAAGGACGAGCAACTCATTGCTTATAAAAATAGCTTGGAAAACAATCGGGTTACTGTAGAAGATGGATTTCCGATGCGGCTAAAGTCCTATTATGAAAATCTACCATCGGAATTTGAAAATGGGTTAGATGCCGCATTTAAGGGCAAAGATGGAAAAATTCATCTCTTCAAAGCAGGCAAGGTTGTTAGTTTTGAAACTACCGATAATTCTATTACACTCGAAACTGTTGAAGAAACTAAAGAGCGCTGGGGTAAAGTCAAAAATAACATTCTTGATAGCGGGGAAATCGACGCTGCTTTTGTAGGTTTAGAAGGTAAAACCTATTTATTTAGTGGCGAAATGTATTTCCGGTATTCGGGACATGACTACAGCCAGGTCGATGAAGGCTTCCCCCGTACAATTGCAGATGACTGGGGAGGGTTAAATAAGGTTGATGCAGCTTTTATTCTCGATGGTAAGACCTATCTCTTTGGCACAGATGGGAATGATGATGAGAAGGTAGTCTATGTTCGTTATTCGACTAATGATTACACCAAGGAAGATGAAGGGTATCCCAAAGCACCTAATGATAATTGGTGGAATCTTCCTTTTGAATTAGTAGAACAGGGGGCACCTTTTGAAAATATAGATGCGGTTTTTAATGCCAAAGATGACAAGACTTATCTGTTTTCTGGGAATCAATTCATCTACTTCGATCGACAGCAACGTTGGTGGTCAGAACCCGCTACCTTAACTACCTACTGGGACAGTATTCCTTTTAATTCAGTGAATGCTGCTTTTACTGGCAAAGATGGTAAAACCTATATCTTTTCAGGAGAAGAATATTTGAGGTATTCTGGCCCTCACTATAACAAAATTGATGATAGATATCCCAATATGACTAATAAATATTGGGGAAATGTTGTTAATAATATTGCCAAAACTGGCAAAGTTGATGCAGCTTTAGTTGTTGAATTCCACGAAATCATTGATGATAAAAAACAAATCATTAGCCACACTTATCTTTTCTCCGGCAATCAATATTTTCGCTATAAAGGTAGGGATTATGAATTAGTGGAAGAAGGCTATCCCAAATATATTGCTACATCTTTAAAGGAAGAACCCCGATTCAAAAATCTTGATGTTGCTTGGAATAACGGTATTGATGCAGCCTTTACTGACCGGCGTAATTTGTATTTATTTAAGGATACAAAAATTTACGTAGTTTCTGATAGCTTATATAAAGTCTATAACTATGAGGAACTTAAGTTTGATGGGGTAAATTGTGCCTTTATTGATGAAGGAAATTTATATTTAGAAACAGATGAGCGGTGGAATTATTGTAGTAGTTTGGAAGGTGAAGAAGTTGAAAAAACTCCGGTCATCCCTTTCATTTTAAGAATGGTGCCAGAGAAATTCCAAACTGGACTTAATGCAGTTCTTAAAGGAGTTGACCGCAATACTTATCTGTTTAAGAACCAGGACTGTTTCAATGTTTCACTCAACAAAGAATACCCATTGGCTGAGGAATGGAGTCGAGTCAAAAATAATATTGAAATCAACGGTACCATTGATGCTGCCTTTGTTGGAATTGACAACAAGACCTATTTGTTTAGTGGCGAACAGTATGTGGTTTATACTGATAAATTAGATAAAAATAATGACTTGTACGTCTACGGAAACATTGAAGGAAATCCCAAACCGATTCAATCGCACTGGGGTGGGTTAACCAGCGTGACTCTGGCTTTTGTCAGAGATGAAAAAACCTATTTATTTGAGAAACCAGACGCTGATGGCAATGCACGCTATGTGTGCTATTCCAGCGACGATTACAGCCAACCCGACCCAGGATTTCCCCAAACTGCGGCTAGAGATTTTTGGCAAATTCCAGCTACCTATACAGAAACAGGATTCGCTGAAATTGACGCAGTACTTTTTCAAGGGGATAATATGTTCCTGTTAAGTAAGGAACAATACATTCCATTTAATAGCAAAGAAGAACGGTGGAGTTATGCCCAACCATTGTCAAGAATTTGGCGCGACATTCCTCTCGATGGAGAGAATCGCGATGAGAAGAAGTTAAAGCGAGTCAAAACAGCTTTCACAGGGCGAGATGGTGTCACCTATTTCTTTTCTGATAAATATTATGTCAGTTATGACAAACAAAATCAATTTTCTGAGCCATTACCTATTAAAAATAGCTGGGGGATTGTAGATAACAATTTTGTTAACAATGATGCAGAAAATCCAAATAAAGTAGATGCAGCTTTTGTTTACCAGGATAAAGTCACTTATTTATTTTCCGGCAATCAATATATTCGTTATTCAACTCAGGATTACCGATTTGTAGATGAAGGATATCCAAAACTGATTGCTGAAAATCTCCGTATTGAACCAGGTTTTCAAAACTTGCCGGAAGCTTTTGAAGAAAGCATTACTGCCCAAATTAATGCCCAAAAAGAAAGTAAAACACTCACCATTATCAATGGGATTGTCTCCAATCACCAGAATATTTACATCTTCATGGGGAAAAAGTGCCACATTGTCTCCCAAGCCCTAACAAGAGTTTATGATGTTGATATTATTGGCAAGATTAAAAATAATCTTGTTCAAAACAACAAAATAGATGCAGCTTTCGTCTTAAGAGAACAAGGACAAACTTTCCTATTCTCCGGCGATCGCTATGTAAGATATTCCGGAAATTATATGTATGACTATGTAGATGATGGATATCCAAAAGCGATCGCCACTGGACTTGCTAAGGAAATCGGGCTATCTGAGATTGCAACTCCCTTTAAATATGGGATAGATGCTGCCATAGGAAGTGTCGATGGCAAGATATACCTGTTTAAAAATAAGCAATATCTGACTGAAACAGGTGAAATTGCCGATATAAACGAAACCTGGGGCAAAATCGATCACAAATTTATTGCAGACAACAATGAAACTTCAATAAGTGCTGCCTTCGTCTCTCCCACCAGTCACCTCTACGTCTTTAAAGGTGAGCAGTATATTCGATATACGGATAGCGAACAAAAATTTGTAGATGAAGGGTTTCCCAAACCCATCAAAGACAACTGGGGAAACTTACCTGTTAATTTTGAGGCAGGTGTTGATGGTGGTTTTGTCTTTGAAGGTAGGACTTATTTTCTCA
This sequence comes from uncultured Rivularia sp., assembly GCA_964395005.1. Taxonomy (GTDB): domain Bacteria; phylum Cyanobacteriota; class Cyanobacteriia; order Cyanobacteriales; family Nostocaceae; genus Rivularia. The sequence goes on along the minus strand of CAYMZW010000112.1, from coordinate 4,593 downwards.
AGCAAGATGATTACGTCCGCTATTCCGATGCAACTTATCAAATGATTGACAGCATCTACCCGCAAAAATTCAAATATCGCTGGGGTGACTGGGCAGATTATCTCCTTAGCGATATCAAAACCATCGGGCATTTTAAGCAGCTACAGGAAACCTATAGCAGTGACAACTATACCCTAGTTGACTTCTTTCATGGGGAACAGGGTTCTGTTACAGACCCTTACACAATGCTCTCTGAGATTTTTAATTGGGATATTGATGAAGTCAAATGGCTCAAACGTAATAACGGCTTTTTAGGTAGAGATAATTTGTTTGAAGTCCGTTTTAACTTGGAGTTGGTGATTAAGTTATTTGAAGTATTTTCGATTACTGAAAAGATGGGGACATCTCCAAGCGAGCTTTATAAAGAAGTTTGGAGTAATCTTTATCCCCCAAGCAACTTATCGCTTGCAGCAGATGCTTTATATCGGTTTTTAGGGTTATTAAATAGCTAAAAAAATAGCTTAAAGACCATCTTATTCTTTCAAAAAAATTACCCGGTAAAATCAATGATAAATAGCAAAAACGATTGGTCAATTCTTTCAAAACAGTTGCACGATGAATTAAATGAAATCAAGCGAGATGCCTTGGTTCCTTATGTCATTTCAATAGAAAATGAAATTGAGAATCCCCAAGATTTATACGAAAAGCTGCTGATTGATGTAGAAATGTGTAGTTGTGGAACTACTTCAAAGATTAAGGAAGCCATAGCAGCAACCCAATTATATTTTCACAGATACTTCGTTAATCTTGAAGAACTTAAGGCTAAAGACAGTCAAAATGAGGAAGAAGTCAAGAAACAACTCAAAGAATACTGGAAATGGATGAGGAATTACCGCGTTTGGGAAGCCAACCGCAAGGTATTTCTGTACCCAGAAAACTATATTCGTCCCGAATTGAGAGACACCAAAACACCTGCATTTAAAACCCTGGAGGAAGATTTACTTCAGGGAGAAATCACCGAAGCATCCGTACAAAGAGCTTACAAGAAGTACCTGGATGAATATACAGAAGTCTCAAGGCTCACGATAGCAGGAGGTTATGTTTATAACACTAACTCCAACGAAGATGAGAAGAATTTAGTATTATTTGGTAAGACAAAAACTGACCCAAGACGATATTACTATCGTTTTGCCAAATTCATGTCAGACTCAGTGAGATGGGACCCCTGGCTGAGTGTCAATGTGCAAATTGATGCTGACAGAGTGTATCCAATATATGCCTTTGGGCGGGTGTTTGTGTTTTGGACAAAGGTTGAAACGCTGGTTGAGGATACCAATAGTACGAACATTACAACCAAACAAAAGGGCAATACTCAATCGATAGTATCGAACAGACAGGAAACTGAGTGTATCAAAATTTTCTACTCATTTTATAACCTCAATCAAGAGTGGGTATCTCCTCAACAATTGGCAGAAGAAATCAAAATAAAAGATGTTTCATGGGACTTCTTCAATTTTGAATTGGAATTTGATTTTGAAGTGTTTGATGTTCGCTTATTTGTGGAAAATTCTGAAGATTTAATGATTGGAGAAGATACAGCTAAGCATGAAAATATAGTTATTAATTGTACTTACAATGTGCGTCTTCAATATTTTGTGAAAAACAACGATGATGATGTGATCGGAGTTGGCAAGCCTAAAGAAGAAGAGAGGAATGCATACTTTATTCTAACCCCAGAGTTATATACTCAGAACATAGAACGAAATAATTCTAATGACAATCAAAAAGCATCACTAGTCAAAGCAACTAAAACAATTGTTAACGATATTTTTGAACAATCAGAAATTGATATTAATAAGATGGTAATGTTCAATACTTTAAAGGGTTCTAGTGATGCGCCCTGGTTTAGTTTCGATCAAAAAGGAGGCAGTTTTCTTTGCAAACCGACATATGATTATACGCCAGAAGATTTTGAGCTAAAGGATATTCTTGAACAACTTAATTGGAAGAAAAAAGATATTATTGCGGTTAAGATACCGAACGGAACAATTTACTTATTCAACCGCAATCAATATGTTACTGTTGAAAACAATCTAGCCAGCGGAAAAAAAGATATTCGAGAACGATGGGGAAAGGTTAGTACAAATATTGCGAAGACTTGTATTGTTGATGCTGCTCTGTTCGATGGCAATAAAACTTATTTATTTAGCGGTAAGGAATATCTAGTTTATTCAACAGGAAATGAACTAGCTGATTTTGGTTATCCTAAGCTGCTTGAAAATAATAATGAAGGTTTACCAAAGTGGGACCAAATTGATGCGGCTTTTAGGAAAGATGGGAAAAATTATTTTTTCACAAATAAACCTGACAATGACCCTAAATTTGTTATTTCTGATGCGATGGAAGAGGAAAAATCTACAAAAGAATTTTGGGGAAAATCAAAAGATAATTTTACATCTCTCAAACCCAATAAGCATCTAGTAGATGCTGCATTTATTTTTGGAGATTATACCTACTTAGTTAACGAAAGCTACTTCATAAAGTATGAAAATAATGATTATGATTTTGTCGAACTGGGTTATCCTAAGAGACATACTTTTTATTCCGTACTGGAAGATTTAGAATGTCAAAATAATAAGGATACTTACAAGGGAGAAAAAATTTATGCAGCCTCAGATGTCGGTTCAGATATATACTTCTTGACAACTGCTGACAAGTATGTATTTAGTGCGGAAACGCGAGAGGTAACACAATTAGATGAAAGTGATGGATCATCGGCTGCAATATTTGCGATTGACGATGTAACCTATAAATTTAAGAGAAAGAACCCGGATAACGAAACAGATAAGAAGCAACAACTATTTGTTGACAATCGGAAGAATCCCATAGACATACCCGAAAAAGATGAAATTAATGCTGCATTTGTTGGCAAAGATGACAAGATATACTTATTCAACCGCACAGAGTATATATCTTTTCCCAAAGAAGGCATAACAGCAGAGACGATTATCGAAAAGATAAGGGGATGGGATGATATAAAACAAAGCATTAAAGACAAATGGGGGAAAGAAACTAATAATATTGCAGAAACAGGGATTATAGATGCTGCATTTTATGATGCTAATAAAATATATCTATTTAGTGGCAATCAATACTTTGTCTATTCCGGCGATGATGAACAAATAAACGATGGTTATCCAAAAGCTATCGATAAGAATACAGAAAATTTACCGAATTGGAATGAAATAAATGCTGTTCTGACAACAAATGAAAATGGCAAAAAATATTTCTTTAATAATAAAGATAAAACATTTGTTGACTCAGTAAATTTAAATAACTCAATAACGACCGCAGAAAAATGGGGACGTGTGAGCAATAATTTCACAAAAGATGATGCTAAAGTTGAGAAAGCTTATGCTAGCAGTAATGGTTTATACCTTGTGAATGATAATCAGTATATTACTTATACTTTATCTGAAACAGAAATAAATGAGCCAGGAGAATATATTACAGGCTATCCTCAAAGCTTCAACAAACAAGTTGAAAATACACTCAAGAGTAATTATGAAATTATTCGTCTTACAACCAGTACTGCTTACAAGTTAAATGAGACGTTGTTTGCTGGTGGAATTCCCTCGCTATTGAGTCTGGCTACGCAGGAAATAGATGATATCCCAGCTTTTTCATTTGACCGTCTCCCTCTTACAACACGAAATGCCGCAACGACCATAAAAGTAATAGAGGGAAGGGTACACAAAGATAAAATTCCTGTCAGTTCACACCTTGATTTTAATAGTGCCAATGGTATTTACTATTGGGAAATTTTCTTCCACGCGCCCTTTCTAATTGCTCAGTCTTTGAATACTGCTCAAAAATTTGAAGAGGCGAAAGAATGGTACGAGTATATTTTTGACCCCACAGAAAAAGCCAGTTACTGGAAATTCTTACCTTTCTTGGCTGTTGATATACAGGGAATTATCACTTCTGGAAAAGCGGCTATGGTTCAGCTGCAAAATAAAAACTATCTTGATGTTACTATCCCGAAAAATATTAAAGAAGATTTCACAAATCTCTTTAAAGACATAGCTCGCTGGAAAGATGTGTTTCGGCAGAATGGAAAATTACCTGGGGCGGAAGAAACAAAATTTCGAGAGTACATTAAGTCTTATAATGGTTTTGCAGGAAAAAAATTTCCTTCCTTACATAACCCCCGCAAAAAGATAAATCCCTTAAAAAGTATCCAAGCCAATTTGGTGAATTGGAAACAACCCTTTCCTAAATCGGCACAGAATAAGAAGGAGAAAATTGAGCTATTTAATAATTTAAAAAATCACTTGCACGATTTAGCAGAAATAATTGGCAAGCTGTGGAACCGCTACCAGTTGATGAATCCTGGGGAATCAGAAATTCACGACTATCTAAAAGATCCGTTTGACCCGCACGCGATCGCCTCATTAAGAAAAATAGCATACCGCAGAGCGATCATCATGGCTTATATTGACAACATCCTTGACTGGGGCGATATGTTATTTCAGCAATATACCCATGAAAGTATCAACGAAGCCCGGATGCTATACATTTTGGCATACGATCTGTTGGGTCAAAGACCTGAGA
>CAYMZW010000111.1:0-16691 GCA_964395005.1 uncultured Rivularia sp. | reverse complement strand
AAGATCCTGCAACAGGCTCGCGGATACCATCGATATCTACTGGAGGTGCTGCGATAAATGCGATTACGAAACAGGTGATTGCAGATAATAGAGTAGGAATCATCAAAACACCAAACCAACCGATGTATAAACGGTTATTGGTGCTGGTGATCCATCCGCAGAACTGTTCCCACGCACTGGCGCTCTCGCGTCTTTGTAATGTGGTTGTCATGGTTCGGATAATTGCGTTTTTGTTTATGTATGTGTAAGCTGTTTTACTTACCTATATTTATACATTAGAGCATATTTTACGTTTTGTAAAGCTTTTTTAATAAAGTTTGTTTTATACCACTCATCAGTTTCTGTTATCAGCGAACAAATCAGTTAACAGTGAGCAGTTAACAGTGAGCAGTAATAAGTTACTAATAAACCTCCCCATCTCCCCATCTCCTCATCTCCCCATCTCCTTCTCATTTAATGCCCACATAATAATGTCCGCGTACAGGTGAGTATTTCGCGCAATTATGCTTCGCTACACTTTCTACATCCTTCTTCATCGTTAAATTAATATCGACTTTGCCAAAGTGGCAACAGGTAAGACTTTTTTGGATCTATTATTCAAATTAATAAGTCTACTTAGCTTAGTTCAGGGTGCTGAAAAAACTATCAAAGTCTGTCAATCGAAAATATGCTCAAGGTGATGTTTGAAGCGGGAAGTAAGGGTAATTTCACTTATTTCTCGCCTTTTTCTTTTTTAATTGGTAATTGGTAATAGGGCATAGGGCATAGGGCATTGAATAACTCCTAACTCTTAACTCCTAACTCCTAACTATTCACTGTTAACTGCTCGCTGTTAACTGCTCACTGCAATAAATCTTTATGCAAAAATGGCTTTGCATCTTCGCCTGTATAGCTGCTGGCTATATGCCCGTTGCCTGTCATTTTATATTTATAGGTTACTAAGCCTTCTAAACCAACTGGGCCGCGAGGTGGTATTTGTTGGGTACTGATTCCTACTTCTGCACCAAAGCCGTAGCGGAAACCGTCTGCAAAACGGGTGGAACAATTATGGTAAACTCCTGCTGCATCCACTAAGGATAAAAAGTTTTCTGCTGCTTCTATATTTTCTGTGACTATTGCGTCGGTATGTTTGGAACCGTATTCGTTGATGTGGGTTATGGCTTCTGGTAAAGAATCAACAATTTTTATTGACAAAATTAAATCGCTGTATTCTGTTTCCCAGTCTTCTTCTGTTGCGGGTACTATATTAGATAAAATCGATTGAGTTGCTTCGTCTCCGCGCAATTCTACGTTTAATTTTTGTAATGCTTGTGCTAACTGCGGTAGAAAATCCGATGCAATATCTTGATGAACTAACAATGTTTCGATCGCATTGCAAGCTGCTGGATAGTGAGTTTTTGAATCTACTGCAATATTTACTGCTTTGTCGATATCTGCGGCTTTATCAATATATAGATGACAAATTCCGTCAGCGTGTCCTAATACTGGAATTGTAGTATTTTGCTGGACAAACTGTACGAAAGAATTTGAACCTCTAGGAATAATTAAGTTTACATATTTATCTAACTTTAAAAGTTCTAAAGTTTCTTCTCTGCTAGTTAATAACTGTACCGCATCGGGATCAACTGTAGTTTGAGATAATCCTTTTTTTATAGCCTTTACTATCGCTTCACAGGAACGAATCGCTTCTTTTCCACCTTTAAGAATTACACCGTTACCTGATTTTATCGCTAAAGAAGCAATTTGAATTGCCGCTTCCGGACGTGCTTCAAAAATTATCCCTAAAACTCCTAAAGGACAACTTACGCGCTTGAGAATTAAGCCAGTATCTAGTTTACGATGAATTTGGATGCTGCCAACAGGATCGGAAAGTTTACCTATATCCCTTACCCCAGCAATATTATCCTTTAATTTATGTTCGTCTAACTGCAAGCGCTTGTAAAGTGGCTTGGTAATTCCCTGGCTTTGGGCGGCTTCACAATCTGTAATATTTGCTTGAATTATTTGATCTCGTGCTGATTCCAAAGCAGTGGCGATCGCCTCAATAGCTTCATTTTTTGCAGCAGTAGATAAAAGCGCTAACTTCATAGCTGCAAGTCGAGTTTGTTTAGCTGTGGAAATTAAATCGGAATTATAAGTGAGAACTGTCATGGTAGTATCCAAAAACGCAGTCTTATCTTTTATCGTAACTGCGAATGGGAAATATTAAGAGTGAAGTATCAAGTAAGTACTTAGGTAAAATTAATTGTATTTACTCCTAAATTAAAAAGTAGAGTGTTTCCCACAGAGTCTGGTAAAATATCACTTAAAAAACCAATTTCGGACTACAGCCCCAGCACGAGGAATATAAAGATCGAAAGCAATATCTTGTCCGTTTGCTCGTTTTTGGAAGCCTGGTTGCTCGATTGCTTTTACAGATTCGGAAGTTGAAATTTCACCAAAATTTGTACTTACAGTTATACGATTAGGAAAAAAAGTTTCGGGGTTAATACTATCTCTAGTATTGAAAGTAGGAAGATAAGTACATTGCTCATCAAAATTATTATCGGGAAATACACAGTTACCTGTAAAAATGAATTGTGATTCAAAACTTTGTAAAGTTTGAGGATATTCTTGAGTAGTAGTTATTTGTTTATTTTTTATAGCAGTTTGCAATTGTAAGTAATTTCCTATTTGTTCTGAAGTGAAAACATTATCTTTACTTACACTATATTTAATTTTACTATCAAGTCTGACAATACCTTTAACATTAGAGTGATTGTTAATACCCCTACCAAAATTGTACCCTTCATCAAGCTTCCATTTTCTTAAATGATTAATCGAATCAGCATTCACAGGTACGCTGGTTACAGAAGAATTGACTTTACTGTGGGGAACTATATTAATAAGCATAGAGATAGCAATGGTACTTACCGAAACGATAGACATAAATGTTAGAATATTTTTCATTTTTCTGGTTGATAATTTTTCTTTGACTATGAATTGAATCAAGTTATCTTACTGCACCTAATAAACATGAAATAAAAAAAATAATTTATTTTTGATATTGCTTATTGTTTAAAATATAAAATCTGAATTGCGGCAAGAAAAAATATAGCTACTTTCTTATAAAAAGATAGTTTTTAAGAGATTTTTATTGTGTTCTGAAATAATTGACTTAGTTGGCATAAATGCTTTTTGCATCACTTGCTGTTTTTTGCAACTAATAATTACTACATTAAAAATAAGAATTATCAGATTTAGATTAGTATTTTTTTAGATAAATAATTTGTAAAAATACATATTTTAAAAGAATAAATAAATATATTTGAATATTTAATGCAAAAATAGTTTAGGCACCATCCGGAATACTCAATCTCACTTCTGTAGTTTTCCGTGTTGAATAAATACTAAAGTTAGACTTTTTTACAGTCAGCAGTTAGCAGCATCGTTCAAGCGGGTGAAGTTCCTCTTTAAGAACGATACAGAAGGTTTCAGTGACCTGATTTATAAACTGTTAACTAATCTGTACAATATTTTTTTCAATTTAATAGATCGGAACTAATTTTAGTAATTCTTACATCAACCAATCAATACCTCCAACTAGCATGACTACTACCTCCAATTTTCAAACTACTCAAACTCAGCTAAATAAACCTGTATTAAAGCAAGATTCTACAGGAAAAGCAGTAATAGAATTGCAGGAATTATTAAAGCATTGGCAATGCTATTTCGGTTCAGTTGATGGTATATTTGGACCTCAAACTACGGCCGCTGTTAACTGTTTCGATTATTGGATGTTTTTAGCCGAAGACGGAATAGTTGATGAAAATACTTGGCAATGTTTGTATAAAGGTGCCCCAGTAGATATGCCTTTGTTACAAAAACGGAGTCAAGGTGAATTAGTGGAAAAAATTCAGGAAAGGCTTTTATGGTCTGGATTTTTTCAATCTGCAATTACCGGGTATTTTGGTGTAGTTACCGAAAATGCTATTAAAGATTTGCAACATAGTACCGGATTAGTTGTTGATGGAATAGTTGGCGATCGCACTTGGTTGGAGTTAAGTAAAATTCGCGAGTACGGCTGTTAAAAAATATTCTTTAATTATACATTCCTGAAAAATAATTATTGAAATTAAAAATCATGTTAAATCTCCAACTATTGAAAGGCTTAGCTACAACTGCTCTAACCGTATCTGTTATTACTTTATCCGTTGGTTGTGAAAATGCAACAGAAGACAATATTGCTGATGCTACTTCCGATGCTGCTAAAAAAGTAGATTTCAAAGTAAATATAGTTTCTGGTTTTCATGAAGGAAAAACTTTAACTGGTTCCTATGCTTACACTCCTGATTTTGAATTAGCAGCTATTAATCTTAAAGGATTTGATAACAAAGATATTTCCGAATACTGCAACAAACTAAAAGTCGAGAAGGAAGATGGTTTGGGGTTACACGGAACCTGCAATACTCCTACAGCTACTTATATTTTCGGTAACGATTCATCGGGAAGAGGACATATTATCTATCCGTTTGATTACTCTGTAAAAGCCCAAGAAGGCGGTGATGGAGGTGGAACTGTTGAATATAATTAGGATATAGATAGCATTCCGAAAAAGTTAATCATAATCAAGAAAAAGAAACCCAGTTTTTTAATAAACTTGGGTTTATGATTTACTAATAATCGGACTCTCAACTAATCATCACAAGATGTTTTTTGCAAGAAAAAACCATCCATCATCATTTTTTCATAATTAAAAATACCGTGTCTTAACCGATCTACAACTTGAGAACGACTATTAATGATAGTATGAAAATAACCGCTTAATAAACTTATCTTAACTTTAAGTCTTACAGCCACAGTAGGTGTAGTTTAAAAGCGACAACATCAAACGACAATAAAAAAAATTAAATCATGTAGCAGATGAAAAATAATTCGCCAAAAAGAATCTGCGGCAAATACAGTAATACATCTAAGAAAAAACACCAAAAAAACATTTGGAGAAGTGAGCTTAATGACATCGTTAGAGGCGGATGTGGCGGTTTTTTATTCGGTATTCCCTTGCTTTATACAATGGAAGTATGGTGGATAGGTTCATCTGCAACACCAGCGATGATGTTGATAGCACTGGTATTAACATTTATCGTTGTTTATCTTCTGATGCGTACTGAAGGTTTTCGTAAACCCAAACGTTTCAATCGTCGCTACCAAGCAATCACGGAAACAGTAGAAGCAATGGGAATCGGCTTAGTTTGTTCTGCTTTTGTATTGCTACTGTTACGAGAGTTATCACCAGGAGTTTCCCTTAAAGAAGCATTGGGTAAGACTGTTTACGAAAGCGTACCTTTTAGTTTGGGTGTTGCATTAGCCAATCAATTATTAGGCGAAAACGGTACTAATTCACCCGATAATAGAACTAGCAGACAAGATGATTCAATTGATAGCAACCCAACTTTTAGCGATTTAAGTGCAACCTTGATTGGTGCAATAGTCATAGGTTTTAATATTGCTCCAACCGATGAAATTGCCAGCCTTGCAGCAGCAGTATCTGAACCTTGGCTGTTAGCAATTATTGCCACTTCTGTATTAATTTCCTACGCGATTGTATTTCAAGCAGGTTTTTCTGCACAAGATAAACGCAGACAACATAAAGGTATATTTCAAAAACCTTTCAGCGAAACCATGATTTGCTATTTAGTATCGTTAATAGCAGCAGCTATAATGCTATGGTTTTTTCAAAAATTGACTTGGAGCGATCCTTGGACGATTTGGCTTGAACATAGCATTCTATTAGGATTACCAACAACTATTGGTGGTGCTGCGGGAAGATTGGCGATATGAATCAACCATCAGAAAATAAGCAACAGCAAAAACGTACAGTAGCAGAATGGCTAACATTTAGCGTCGCTTCATTTATTCTGATTGGAGTTGTAGGTTTAGTAAGCTTCACCTGGATAAAACAACCGTCGCAGAAACCACCTCTTCTTGTTGTCACCAACAATAAACCTCTAAGAAAAGTAAACGGGCAATATTACATACCTTTCGAGGTAGTTAATCAAGGAGGAGAAACAGCAGCTTCCGTGCAAGTGATAGCCGAATTGCGTATAAAAGGAAAAGTTGAGGAAACAGGTGAACAACAAATAGAGTTTTTATCCAGAAAAGAGAAGGAGACGGGAGCATTTATATTTAGCAAGAATCCCGAAGAAGGAGAACTCCAGTTGAGAGTTGCGAGTTATAAATCTCCGTAGTTAACTAAAAGATAGGAAAAAGTGTAAGAAGAAAAAATAAATCAAAATAAATTTTTAATTTTCGATTTAATTTTATAGAAAAAAAATTTTTAAATAGCGAAAACATGGGATACTATAAATGTAAAGAGCATATTATTTTATAATGGGAATATGAGCAAAATTTTTATTTGTAGCCTGCCTTCCCATTCTAAAAAACTACTTATATAAAATATATTACCATTAAAGCGTTACTAACAAAAAAAAACGCTATTTTTATCTAAAACAATTCACAAGTGATTATATATACAAAAATAGAAAAAAAGTAAGTAATTATCTCATTAAAAGCGCGATTATATAGGATGGGTTTGTAAGAAATCAAACTTATATTTATTAAATAAGTTCAATAGCATATTTTTAAGATTAGTTTGTCTAACTCCAAACTCCAAACTCTTAACTCTTAACTCCTAACTCTTAATTCTTAACTCCTAACTCCAAACTCTTAACTCCTAACTATTTTTGAGTTTTTCCTTAGCCTGCTGCCAAAGCGCTTCCAACTCTAACAAACTATATTCCGAAAGTGGACGTTCGGCGAAGGCTTCCATCTTTTCAAATCGCTGAATAAATCGTTTATTTGTCCCTTGTAAAGCTTCGCTTGGATCTAAATTATTCCATCGCGCTAACTGAAGCAGACTAAAAAGTAAATCGCCTAATTCCTCTTGCTGTCTTTGTGGTGATTCCTCAGCTAAAGCCTGTTTAAATTCTCCTAATTCTTCCTCATATTTTTCCCAAACTCCATTAATGTCATCCCATTCAAAACCAATATCGGCAGCCTTTTGAGAAAGTTTCATCGTCGCCATTAATGGCGGTAGCTTGCGAGTATAACTACTTAATTTCTTGCTAAGTTTTTGACTTTCGGCGACAGTTTCGCCCTTTTCCGCAGCCTTAATATTTTCCCAATTTTGGTTTACCTCATCTACACTTTGCACCGACACATCACCAAAAACATGAGGATGACGGCGAATCAACTTTTGAGTAATGCCTTCAGCGACTTCCTTAAGCGTAAAATCTCCTGATTCGCCAAAAATTTGCGCTTGCAAAACTACTTGTAAAAGTAAATCTCCCAACTCCTCAGCAACGTGATTTTTATCCCCACTTTTAATCGCATCAACCACCTCATAAGCCTCCTCAACTACATAAGGAGTCAAAGTTTCAGGAGTTTGTGCCAAATCCCAAGGGCAACCACCCGAGGGCGATCGCAATTTCGCAACCACATCAATCAATTCCTGCAAAGCCGTTAAAGTATCCATTAATCAGTTATCAGTGAGCAGTGAACAGTGAACAGTAATCAGTTAGGAGTTAGGAGTTAGGAGTTAGGAGTTAGGCAACGGATGGAGTTAGGAGTTAATAATTTAATAGTATTTATTTTTCCCCATTTCCCTCTTTCCTTGTCTCCTTGTCTCTTTGTCTCCTTGTCTCTCCATATCTTCATTTCCTCCTCCTAACCTTAGATTGAGTCCGACGGGTAGTGGATTTACCGATGGATTTACGTTTTTTGGGTTTCTTTTTAGGCAGTAAACCAGCGATACCTTTTCTTTTAAAACGCTTGTAAGCGGAATTTGACCAGTCACTTATAGAATGACTCATTGCACCCAGTTCCAATCCTACAAACAACGCGAGGAATTCGGTTCTATGCAGGTTGATGATATCCAACAGATGTTTAGCAACTTCGTGCCAACTCAAAGTCATATTTAATATTTTTTCTGCAATTAATAAAATTAAGATTGCTGCGACTGCAATTAAGCCGCATAAGTAGAGTACCCGCAAGGTTGTTCCGATTAACGGCCCGTGGGATAAAAATGAACGATGACGAAGACTTTTTTGATACGGAAGCCAGATAAAGCGGAAGTAACCCCAGCGCTGAAACTGAATTGAATAAATGTCTAAATCGGGACCAAACATCAATCCCCCAAACATAAACCCACCAGCAGTTAACAAAGTAATACTGCTGCTGCGAGTCTGCCAAAAAGCCACACCAACAATAAATGGTAAAGCCCAAATTGTAATGCGATCGTGAGTTTGACCGGAGGGCATAATAAAAATTAGAAAATGGGGAATGGGGCATGGAGCATAGGGCATGGGAAATAGGCAATAACCAATTAACCATTACCAATAGCTATAACTTAATTAAGTTTCCCCTTTGTGGAAGGCTGGGGTTTCTCTAACGCCCGAATCATAACTAATAAACGGACATGATACAAGGTACACTTAGACCATTATCAATGTCTATCCGCCGTTGTTACGAAACTAAGAGGGTTAATTACCTCAGATACAGAGCCGGTTTCAAGCGATCGAGTGAATTGTGTGAAAAAAAAAATTTAGCAAAATACTAGCTTTATACAAAAAAGTTTGCTATATTGTTTTCTTGTGAGCCAACAAGGACGATTAGCTCAGTTGGTAGAGCGCCTGCCTTACAAGCAGGATGTCACTGGTTCGAGTCCAGTATCGTCCATTTAATAATTTTGAATATTTTCTTGGATTCAATTAGCACAGTTCAACAGTTTTAATGTGAATTTGTTAATTGGTGGCGTTTTTTTATATGCTGAAAAAAATTTTAGTGCTGTAGGGTGTGTTGTCGCGGAGGGCGCAACGCACATGATGATTAATTACCCACAGCTTAGAAGGCTGGAGATATCAAAACAAAGCTTGTCTGCACGCGGTTAATTAGCAGTATCTATAGAAAGAAACTGGTATTAGCCTTTGCGTAAATTAGTGGAAAACAACCCAGTTAATATCATTTAAATTTAAATAATTTTTAACTTAAATACAGAACTTACGCAAGTCCCCCTTTTTAAGGGGGTTGGGGGGATATAGAATGTTTTGAACACCATATTTTCCGTTATCGCTGCGTAAGTCCTAAATTTTTTAACTTAAATAATTAAATATTGTCTTCTTTGAGTCATAATATCCAAGATAGTTGCTATGATATTCATTTTGTAATGATTCAAATTACTTTAAATTTAAAACATCTCGAAAATCCCGTAAATCCAGTTTTTGCCAATCATGAAACTTTTCATCCTCGTTTTGGTTGGTTGAAAAAAGGATTTGATGCAGTTAGAAAAAAACCAGGGATTTTCTTACAGGATGATGCTCCTGTACGCTTAGGTGTTGGTAAAAACATGGTACGCTCTATTCGTTACTGGTGTACAGCTTTCAAAGTTATTGATAAGAATAATTCACCAACAATATTTGGAGAAAAACTTTTAGGAAATGATGGATGGGACCCTTATTTAGAAAATCCAGCTTCTTTATGGTTGTTACATTGGAATTTATTAAAACCTACTTGTGAAGCTGCTGCTTGGTATTATATATTTAATAATTTTCGAGGTTTTGAGTTTACAAAAGAAGATATTTTAGCAGGGCTTCAGGAATATACGGGCAGCTTCAATAAAAAGATTGCGGAATCTTCTTTGACAAAAGATGTAAGCTGTATTTTACGAATGTATGCTTCGCAGGATTTTATTAAGAAAAATACCCCAATTGAAGATTCTATTGATTCTCCTTTTAACGAACTTGGTTTAATTCGTAGCTTTGGAAGATACTATCAGTTTAAAATTGGTGAAAAAGCGAATTTATCTGCATCCATTATAGTTGCTACCTGTTTAGAATACGCCAGTTGGTTACAACCCGAAGCAAAGGAAAAAGGGACAATTAATATTCCTCGTTTACTTTATGATGAAGGTAGTCCGGGAATGGTGTTTAAACTGACAGAAAATATATTATGTGAAGCGATTGAGACGGTTGCTAAAGAGTTTGATTCAATAATTATTTCTGATACCGCAGGTTTAATTCAATTATCGTTTACTGAAGAGCCAGAAACTTTGTCTCAAGATATTTTAGAAAAATACTATAATTCTTAAGCGTCGATGTGTTTTACTCAATCGAGCAGTAAAAATATGAATACAACTATGACTAATAAAAAACTATCTAATTATTTCAGTCTTGAGCGTCGCTATTCTCGTTCAATTAACTTAGAAAGAGATTTAGAGAATGTTGAATCATTAGAAGGCTATATTCTAACTAAAAGAGCAATTGAATCTTTAGAACGCATTTTAACTGCTTTTACCTCTGAAGAAGGAAATAGAGCTTGGACTTTAACTAGCGTTTACGGTACGGGTAAATCAGCGTTTGCTCATTATTTAATTTCGTTATGTGCTAATTCTAAAAACAAAATGTACGCTCAAGCTTTCTCAATAGCTGAAGAAGCATTAGGGAAAGAAAGTGATATTTGTCAATTAATTAAACAAAAAATTAACTCAAAAGGATTAATTAGGGCTGTCGCTACGGGACAAAGAGAACCTATTAGTCATACTATTGTTAGAGCTTTGTTGATAGGGGCTAATAATTTTTGGACTGCTACTCAAAGGAACAAGATTAATGTTGTTGATAAATTAGTTAATTTAGAAGCAAAAATAGATAATGGTGAATTAATTGATAGTAGAGAAATTCCTGACTTAGTGTTAGAGGTTGCTAAAGAATCTAAAACTGGAGTTTTACTTGTTATTGATGAACTTGGTAAGAATTTGGAATATGCTTCTTATTATCAAGGAGCAGAAGATTTATACCTTTTACAACAACTTGCTGAATTACCAAAAGATAGCAAAACTCCTATTTATATATTAGGTATTTTACATCAGGCTTTCGCAGAATATAGTCAAAGATTAGCAGCCGTTCAACGAAACGAATGGGCAAAGATTCAAGGAAGATTTGAGGATATTCCTTTTACTGAATCAGCCGGACAAATGATGAAGTTAATCTCTGAAGCGATTGATTCTTCAGCAGCAGAAGCATTCAGTTTGGCAATTCATCATAATTCTCAGGAATGGTTTGATTCTTTAAAACCCGTAATTGTTGAAGAAGAGGTCGAGTTAACTGTTATAGAACAAGTTTATCCTCTACATCCTTTGACTGCTTTGGTAATACCAAAACTCTGCCAACGTTATGCTCAAAATGACCGTTCTTTATTCACATTTTTGACTAGTAGCGAACCTTTATCATTTCGCAACTTTTTGGAAGAAGTAAGCGTTGAAAATGATAATATTCCTAGTCTTAAATTATATAGAGTTTATGACTATTTTATTGAAGCGGCAGGAATGGGTTTAGCTTCTCGTCCAAATTTACAAAGATGGGTAGAAATCCAAGATTTAATTAGTGATGCCAAACGCTTAGAAGAAGATAGTCTGAGAGTACTAAAAATCATTGGTATTTTGAACCTAATTACTATTACTGGTTCAATGCGAGCTACAAAGAATTTAGTTTCTTTGGCAATGTGCGATCGCCCTTCTGAAGAACAGATTAATTACTGGTTGCAAGTTATTGATGGGCTTCTCAAGCAGAATTTAATTACTCACCGTCGTCAATTGAACGAATTGCGGATTTGGCAAGGTTCTGATTTTAACGTTGACAGCGAGTTGAATACTTACATTGAACAAGAGCGATCGCCTTTAGTTAAACTGCTATCTCTTCACCGCGAGCAAAAACCTTTAGTCGCGCAACGTCACAGTTATAAAATGGGAACTTTGCGTTATTTTGAACGGCATTATTTAGATAATTCCCAAAATTTGAGTCAATTACGTTGCACTAATCTGGATGCGGATGGTTTTGTCGGGTATTGGGTAGATGAGCAACTTCCCGATTCCGTTCCTTCTACAACTTGCGAATGACTCATCCAGATGGTCAAGAAATTCACCAAATGGTATGGGTAGATCGTGGCAGAGAATCGCAAGTTAATAAGATTGTTGACAAGATTCTTAATGATTTACCCGATGATAGGCAGTTACGACAAGCAGTTTTAGCAAAGTAGAACGAACGGATTTTAAATTCTGGTTTGGGAGAAGGAGTTACTAAGATTGAAGAAAAACAATCGGGTAAGAAGGTGAAAAGGAAGAAGTTGGGTTGAAAGAGATATTTACCCGGCGGTTGAAACCGCTGCTAAACAAGCGAAACCCGCCTGCGCGGGTTAAAAATTTTATAATTTACATAAATCTTTAATAACTTTTATATGATGAAATTATTGCTAATCATGAAAAATTAATGGCTAAAGAAAAGAAAGCTGCTCCAAATCGTCCTTTAGCTGAATCATTAGAAGCAATTTTAGATGAAGAGGATAATGATTTACCTTGTTTAGCTTGTCATTTGTAATTTTTGATGCCGGAATTTTAGATTAGAAATCCAATTTAGCAGCAAACCTCTTATTTAAAGAAGATAAAAAAATCGTAAATCTAAAATCTAAAATCTAAAATAGAATGACTCAAACAGCAATTACTAAAAGAATTACCACAATTGCCGAAGCAGAAAAGCAATTTAATTTAGTTCGTACTGCCGATGTCAATTTCTTCACGGAATGGAGGGAAGACTTAGCAGATATAAGCGATGCAGAAAAAGCAGTCTTAGACAGAATCAAAGCTAGATATCGTTATCACAGAGCTAATGGAAATCTTGCTGAAAGTTTAGTCAACTTATTAGTTTTATCGCCTTTACTAGAGTTAGCGGGGTTTTACGATCCTCCTTATTTGATGCAAGGAGAAGTTGCTGTTGAAGTTAGTACATCGGTAGCGACAAGTGAAGTATCCGATGAAATATTGCGAGGAAGAATTGATTTTTTGGTGGTGTCAAAAGGATTGTGGATAGCGGTTTTGGAATCGAAGGGAACAGAAATTAACCTTGATATGGCAATTCCCCAAACCTTAACTTACATGATTGCTAATCCCGATGCGACAAAACCCGTATTTGCAATGGCAACAAATGGGGGAGACTTCTTTTTTTTGAAGCTAAATCGTCAGGGAACACCACAGTATGATATTTCTCGTATTTTTTCGCTGTTGCCTTTGCAGAATGAACTTTATGATGTGCTGAAGATTTTGAAGCAATTGGGGAAGGGGATTGAAGAGATTAATTGATTGATTATTCTTTATCTAAGATAAGATTTTAATTATAAATCTAAGATAAAAATTTAATTATTCAATATGTATAACTTACCAAATGATGACAGCTTAGATATTTCAGCATTATCAAGATTATTTGAGTCAACAACTAATTCTTATAAATACCTTTATTTTTTATCATTATTAGATATTCTCAAAAGAGAAAAGTTTGATATTTTATCAGCAATTAGTTTTCAAGACATCATTATTGAAATGCTGGCTAATGCTTGGTATTCTCACAATTATTTTAAACTTTCTTTTGGAACCCAAGACCATATATCAAATAAGTTAGATTCTCTTGAGTTAGAAATTACAGAACCAATTTTAAAATTTAGAGATACAGACAAAAAACTTTTACGTACCGCTATTAGCAACCAAAATATAGATGATATTGTTAATTTTCTGAGCAAATATGTTCCTTATCGTTTAATTCGTCCATTTTTTGTCGAAGAAACTAGAGGATTCAAAGATTATGATGTCAATCCAACTATAATTACTTTATCTAAGAATCAATTTGAGAACAAAAAGCCCTTATACTGTTTTAACGCTGAGGAACAGAAAGATTGTAATGCCATTATTCTACATCCAGGTTGGATTGAATATTTAGAGAAAAATTACATAATAGTTAGAGGCTGGGCATCTTGGGAATGGTTGAAGTATATGCAGCAAAGAAACCCTAATATTCCCAATGTGGTAAATAAATTATTTATGCCACAGCAAAGAGATTCTTTAAGCAAGCAAACTAAATATTGGAAAACTGTTTTAACTCATCAAGAAATTAAATGTATTTACTCTAACGTTAAATTAAATAAAGACGAAATCTCATTAGACCATTATTTGCCTTGGTCTTTTGTTGCCCATGACCAACTTTGGAATCTAATTCCAACAATATCCTTTGTTAATTCTTCTAAATCTAATAATTTACCATCAGAAAAATATTTTTCAGATTTTGTCAGATTGCAGTATTTAGGTTTAATTGTTTCTCATCAAAATATCCCAAAGAATAACTGGTTAAAATATACAGAACCTTTTATATCTGACTTAAAAATTAATCAAGCAGATGATTTATTAAATTTTGAAATTCTTACCAATGCTTATGAAATCACTCTTCTACCTTTAATTACCTTGGCAAGTAACCAGGGATTTAGTGCTAATTGGGTTTACGCTTAAACCCCCACGATATTGTCCCCGCTCATCTAGCAGTACAAGCAATGCGCGACAACGGTTACAAAAATACTGCTTATGCGATCGCCGAATTAATGGATAATGCGATTCAAGCTGGTGCATCTGAGGTAGAGCTACTTTGTGGAGAACGCAAACAGCAGGTAAATCAAAGAAAACTTTCGCGTATCGAACAAATCGCCGTGTTAGATAATGGACGCGGTATGGATGCTGATGTTTTACGTTTAGCGCTGCAATTTGGTAACGGTAGTTATTTAGATGAAGATAAACATACTGGGATTGGTCGTTTTGGTATGGGTTTACCATCTTCTTCCATTTCTCAATGTCAACGGGTAGATGTGTGGAGTTGGCAAAATGGAATAGAAAATGCTCTTCATAGTTATCTCGATTTAGATGAAATTAAAAGTCGTCGGATGACTGAAGTTCCCGAACCTGCCGCTAAACAACTAATCTTAATCAAAATAATTTTAATGCTTATGTGGGTATTCTGCTATTAGAAAAACCGATAATTCAGCAAATAGATAATTTTGTTAAAACTCCTCAAAGATTCGGTGCTATCCGAGATTTTTTGGAATCTTTACTTTGTATGAATCTTCCTAATTTTAACCCCGAACGAGCATGGCAAACCTTAATGAGATGGTTGCTTTATTTTCTACCTTCACGTTACGCTCTCTCCGTTCCTAATTATTCAGAAGTGTTTTACCGAATCAAATAATAAAAAATGAGTAAACAAGAAAATATCATTTACCTTGATTACCATTCAACTACTCCTGTCGATCCCAGAGTAGCAGAAAAAGTCATGTACTATATGACTAACAATTTCGGTAATGCTAACAGCGTAGATCATAATTATGGAGATGCAGCAGCGCAAGCAGTTAAACGAGCGCGTCAACAAATAGCTGAATTAATCAATGCTTCTCCAAAAGAAATAATTTTTACTTCTGGTGCAACAGAAAGTATTAATTTAGCAATTCAAGGACATATTTATCTACAGAATACCACCTGCAAAATAATTGTTTCTCCAGTTGAACACAAAGCAGTTTTAGATACCGTTCAAGCACTAGCTAAAAAAGGACTTGTGGAAATTATTTGGTTAAAAGTCAACTCACAAGCTCAAATAGATTTAGAACATCTGGAAAAAGCCTGCTCTGATGGTGCTTCCTTAATTTGTGTAATGGCTGCTAACAATGAAGTAGGCACAATCTACCCAATTGAAAAAATTGGCTTAATCGCACAAAAATATAATATTCCTTTCTTATGCGATGCTTCTCAAGCAGTTGGTAAAATTCCGATCAACTTCCAAGACTGGGGTATTACCTATCTTGCGATTTCCGGTCATAAACTTTATGCTCCTAAAGGTATTGGTGCATTAGTAATTAAAAAAGGCTATCATCTTCAACCGATTATTTATGGTGGCGGACATCAACAAGGAATTAGATCCGGTACGCTTAACGTTTCCGGAATTGCTGCTTTAGGGGAAGCTTGTGAATTAAGAAGATTAGAAATGGAAGCAGATGAAAAGGCGATCGCTATCCTCCGAGACAAATTACAACAATCGCTGCAATCTAAAATTCCCGACTTAGTTGTGAATGGAGATTTAAACAACCGTTTATCGGGCAACTTACATATTTCTATTCCTGGAATTCCCAATAGTGCGATTATTGCTAGAGTGCGTACTTTATTAGCCATTTCCACAGGTGCTTCTTGCTCTTCGGGAACAATGGCTTCATCTCACGTTTTACAAGCGATGAATTTACCAGAAAATATAACTGAGGGAGCTTTGAGAATTGGTATTGGTAAATTTACAACCGAACAAGAAATCGAAACAGCATCCTCTTTATTAATCAATGCAATCAATAAAATTCATCAACTTATTTAAAACCTATTCAAAAGCACTCCATATTCAACCCAGCTGCATGAGCTTAGCAACTCTAACTCTATCCTTCAAAAATGCATACGATTGACGATTGATAATATCAAATAGTGAAAACACATTTCCCCCAAATGATAAGCTAAGCTAGATAAATTAAGGGTTTTCGGGGAGAATAGAAAATTAGTGGATAAAAGAAAACGCGCCCTAGCAACCGAGCGCAATCGCCAACCAATTTTACAGGTACTGTTAGAAGTTTTACCACCCACTGGTACCGTTTTAGAAATTGCCAGCGGTACGGGTGAACACGCCGCATATTTTGCACCACATTTAAAACCCAGAAAATGGATTCCTTCCGATCCTGATGCTTCGCTGCGTGAAAGTATCGCCGCATGGATTGAATATTCCACTAGCGAAAATCTTTACCAACCCCTCGATATTGATGCTTCTCAA
>CAYMZW010000110.1:0-16798 GCA_964395005.1 uncultured Rivularia sp. | reverse complement strand
TATTCTCAATAAAGGTTACAATCCGATGCTTTTAGCTCCGTGGAATGCTAGAAAATTACTATGGAATCCCGAACCTCTGGGTTCCTTTTTTGGTGAAGTTTGCTTGCAAGCCACGCGAGAAAACCCCAATGATTTCGGACGCGAAGTCATGAAAATTCTCGAAGAAAAACTTGGCTGCGCCCCATTGGAAGAAGCACTTTCGGCACCAATTGAAACAAAGCCAAAGCAACTTGCTGGTGTATCATGAACTATCGGTAGGGTGATAAAGTTTACCCTACCCTAAACCCACCCAAAATAAAATAGGGGAGCAGAGTAATTAGAAGAGGTTAAGTAAGAAAGATAGTAGGAAAGATTTGGACTCAAAGTAACGCGGTAGCTCAGAATGTATATTTTGGAGGAGTTTCGAGAATAATTAATAATTACCATAGATAAATCCGTTTATACCTGTAGCAATGTTAGAATTGCTCGCAATCCATTAGAGATTATTTTAATAAAAATAAAAATCAAATGTTAGAAGGCTCAATACTCCAAAGGCTACAACAAGCCCATCAAGATAGCAAAAGACCGATTAAATACGGTGTTTATTTCAAGAATACATTGGTGGCTCTTTGCCATGCTTTAGAAGATCATATATTAGAAGACGACAGCAAACCTTTAGTTATCACCGCTTTTCAGCAAGGTAAGTGGTATCTTGAGGAAGCCGAGCGTTATGCAGATATTGCTAAATGTTCGCAGCAAATCGCGATTATGGCAGCACCTGATAGTGGCTGGTTAGAGCATCCTACAAGTCAACTATCAAATGTAGACCTGGTATCTATTAAACCAGAAGATCCAGTAGCCGAAGAATGGCATTTAATTATTTTATCGCCAAGATACACGGCAATGGTAATTTGTCAAGAGCTATCGGAAAAAGATTATGGTTTATCGGGACAGCCAGAATCGGATTTAGAGCGAAAATTTTACGGTTTATGGACTTTTGAGCCAGATTTAGTTAGAGAAACCGCTCAGTTAGCAATTAGTCATATAGAAGATTACAATCCCGACTTAGCTAAAAAGCTGCACGAATACGAACGGGAAATTAACCCAACTGCCGCATCATCAGAAGAATTAGCAACTGTAGTTTCCAAAGTTGTAGACTATTTGCAGGAGGAACAAACTAACATTTCCGTTCCTGCTGGTAATCGCCATAGAATTTTGGATAGAAACTTATTTTCTAATGAAATTCAGGCATTTTTGCGGATGGCACAACTTCTTGATGCTGCCGATGTTGAAAATCCAATGGCAGCAACAGAAGTTGTAGCATTAGCTGAAACAATGGGGCAGCTTTTAGATTTACCTGCATGGCAAATGAAGCGATTGCGGCTTGCTGGTTTTCTACATCGCATACATCCGTTGCAGAATGCCGAAAGCGTTTTGACTCCTGGATCATCTGCAACTTATAAAGAAGATGCACCTAGCTGCGCTTTAACTTGTGCTTTAGTACCGGGCACACAGGTTTTACGCACCATGCCAAGATTGCGAGCCGTAGCGCAAATTATTACTCATCAATCGGAATGGTGGGATGGTAGCGGAGAGCCAACAGGATTAGGAGCAGACGAAATTCCTTTAGAGTCCAGAATTTTGGCTTTAGTAACAGAATTTCAATCTAGAGTAAGTCAGAAGTTGTCTTCGGGATTAAGTAAGGAAGACACATTTACTCAAGCTTTAGAAGAATGCACCCAACAACAATCAACTCGTTTCGATCCTAAACTAATAGAAACCTTAACTTTATTAGTGATGGGTTTTCATCAAGGATTAGAATTGCCCGTAATTTCACCTAAGTTAAGCGCCGGAGTATGGTTAGTCGATAGCAAGCAAGGAGAAATAAGCGAGCCAAGTGCAATAAAAAGTTATTATTCGTAATTTGTTTTACTTGCATTTTGAATGGATAATCTTTTAAAGCATGGCGTGAAGAGCAGTTGTATAATCTCTCTTTGCGTCTAGTTTTAAGTTTATAAATAATGATAAATCTAAAAACACATACATATATGAATATTGAAGCTATTAAATCCGGTGAATTGAAGCAGCTAGCTGGAGCTAATTTAGAAGACGAAGATTTATCTAAAACTGACTTGAGTAGAGCTAATCTTGCTGGTGCAACCTTGGTAGGTACAGATTTTGCTCATTCCAAACTTGAAGGCGCTCATTTAGAAGGAGCTAATTTTATGGGCGCAAACCTCCAGCAAACTGACTTGCGAGCTAACTTAATGGGAGCTAACTTAATGCAGGCAGATTTAACTGGAGCAGATGTACGAGGTAGCAATTTACGCGGCGCTAACTTTATGGGTGCCATACTCAGGGAAGTTTCTTTTGCAGGTGCTTTTTTAAGCGGTAGTAATTTAATTAACGTTGACTTGCAAGGAGTTGACTTACGTGGTGCCGATTTACGCGGTGCAAATCTTACAGGTGCAAACCTCAAAGGTGCAGATTTAAGTCGTGCAGATTTACAAGGTGCATTATTAAGCAAAGCCGACTTAGAAGAAGCCGACTTACGTAAAGCTAATCTGGCTGGTGCAAATTTATCAGGTGCAAATTTATTGTGTGCGGAGTTAGAAGAAGCAAATTTAGACGGCGCGAATTTCGATCAAGCTTGTTTGGTGGGAACTGTAATTCAAAAGATTGTTAAATAGACTACCATAAAAAATTTGGCTCGTAGTAAGCGCTTCAGCGCTTATTCTCGGAGGCGCTTAAGCGCTTACTACGAACCTGAAACCCGGTTTCTTATTGGTTAGATAACGACATAATTATATTTTCAAGACTAGAAACCGGGTTTCTTTGAACTTATGTAGCGACAACGTAAAGTATATTATTCCAGATACCGAGATCCCCCCCAACCCCCTTTAAAAAAAGGGGGGCTTTATTAATACTGGTAACTGATTAGTGATACGGGAACATTTAACCAACCTAAAACGTGATCAAAACAAGGTAAATAATTTTATCTGAAAGTATAAAAATTTATTAACCTTGTTCTAGCTGGTTCTTACCAGTATTAAAATCTATCTATAAAAATTGACACCGTTGTATGGTTGTATCACCCAAGACTTCTTTTACAGCAGCTTGCAAGCGACTGGCAGTAATTTCTGCTTTACTTGTCACTGTTCCCTGTTTGATATCCTCAGCACCAGCTTTTTCCAATTCTAAGGATAACAGTTCATTTTCCAAACGTCTAAAAAATATTAACCGTAGTAAAAACAACAATTATACTTTTACAATTCAGCCACAATTTACATCAGTAAGCGAGTTTTCGGAAGGATTTGCTTCAGTATATATTGGCTATCGCAAGGGATATATAAACAACGCTGGTGAAGTAGTGATTTCGCCAGTATTTGATGGGGCTGGAGAATTCTCCCAAGGATTAGCATGGGTAAATATGGGTGGTAAATGGGGATATATAAATAAAAATGGTTTGTTAGCCATTGCACCTAAATTTGATATAGCTCAGGAATTTAATCAAGGAATGGCACTTGTTAAGTCAGGTGATAAATGGGGTTACATCAACAAAACTGGTAAATTTGTTATCCAACCTCAATTTGATGATGCCATGTCTTTTACTACAGATAAGCAAAGCTTCGTTGCGAATAAACTAATGCTTGCGCCCGTGAAAGTCGGCGATAAATGGGGTTATATCGATAGAAGTGGAAATTTAATAGTAAAACCTCAATTTGACAAAGCTGGTTCCTTTAATGAAAATATGGCACCAGTTAGAATCGGAAAGAAGTGGGGTTATATCAATAGAGAAGGTAAAATAGCGATCGCACCACAATTTGAAAGAGCATGGAGCTTTTCCGAAGGATTAGCATTAGCAAGCCAGGATAGCAAATGGGGATATATAAATACCCAAGGAAAGTTTGAAATTAAACCAACTTTTTTAGAAGCTAGTAATTTTTCTAACGGGCTTGCATCAGTATGGATAGATGGAAAGTACGGCTATATTAACAAGAAAGGCAAACTTGTTATCAAGCCCCAATTTGAAGACGTTGGTAAATTTTCTCAAGGCTTAGCAAAAGTAAATATTGAAGATAAATGGGGCTACATTGATAAAAAAGGTCAAATAGTAATCTCACCACAATTCGAGCATGCAAGTCAAATATTGTCATACCAAACAACTACTACTTATCCAAAAGTAGGAAAAGCCTGGGTTAAAGTTGGCGAGAAATGGGGTTATATTAGCCTATCTTTGAATCAATAACTTTAAGGTAATAGGTAATTGATAATTGATAACTGATAATTGATAATTGATACTGTTCACTGTTCACTGTTCACTGTACCCTTTTCACTGTTCCCTGTTGCTTTCGCATCCACAAAGCTAACAATAGTAAACTCAATAAACCCATGATCCCAGCTAAGGGATTATTATTAACACCAGTCACCCACTGAGGAACTTTACCAGAATATTCGATCAATTTTCCTACTTCGATAATGTAATTACCCCAGACTAAACCTCCATGAAGCCCGATAGGTAAACCCAAACGCCCTCTGCAACTACGCTTAGCCCAAACACAAGCTAAACCTAAAAGTAATAATCCCAAAAATTGCGGCGACGTACTTATAATTACTGGCAGCGGTTTAATAAAATGCAGTACGGCAAAAATAATCGCAGTTGCCCAAACTACCGATTTATAATTGTAATCTCGCTGCAATTCATCGTATATAAATCCCCGAAAAAATAATTCTTCAGCAAAAGCTACACCCAAACCAGTAAGCAACCCTTCCAAAACTAATTGCACCATCGAAAAATTGGGTGGCTGCCAAACTAACCAACCCAACATTCCCTGCAAACTGAATAATGCTAAAACACTAATTAATCCAATTGCCACACCGCGCAGTAACTCGACTCCGTTTTTGCGGGTAAACTCCAAACCATAATGAGGGAATGCCCTCGTTTGCTGATGGATATATTTACTCCACCAAGGCAACAAAAATAAAAACTCAACTGCTAAAATACCCATCGTTAAAATAGTGCGGGTATTTTCATCCTTTACTAACAGATAAATTGCCGCAACATAAAACAACCACGGCACCAACATAATTAAAATAAAGCAGCCCAACCTTATAGGGGCAGGGCGCTGAGCTAAACTGAATAAGTTAATTTTCATACCAAGCCGTTTGTATTGGTAAACATTAGATAACAGTAAATAGACTTATACTATCTGATGTTTCTTTACCACATTCGTTCTTCTGACGACAACTTGGTAGTGACGGTTTCTTTTTTATTTACAATTAGTCTTCCGGCTCAATAGTGCTGCTCAACCCATGATTTTTTAGAGTCTCGCTATAAAATTCGGCATGCTCTTGAGCGCAGGTGATAACCAAAGCTAATCCATTCGTATGGGCTTCCATCATAATGCTTACAGCCTGGGGTTGGCTGAGGCTCGGTACTGTGGTGATTAGCGTCTGCACCACATACTCCATAGCGTTGCTGTCATCATTATGGAGCAAAACACGGTACCGAGGCGCGTGTTTACGGATTGTTGAGGGTTTCTGTATGGTTTCGACTGACACGGTTAGTATGCTCTTTTCTTGTTTGTTTACTACAACAGACTGGTTTTCTACACTTTACTTAACACTTATTTAAAATATTGTATCGCATCTAATAACCATGCTTGAATATAAGCTCGAATGTTAAAAAAGTTTTATGCAATCGATTAATTATTGCATCGGTGAATAATCATTACTAGAGTACTAGCATACTTTTGGGACTAAATTTGAGTTGTACTAGTACCGCTTCGCAGAAGTAAGAACTAAGAATTCATAGGCAGTAGGCAGTAGGCAGTAGGCAGTAGTGACTCACCCTTAAAAGAGTAAGTAGAATGCGTTGACGTTTTATACCTCGCTGCAAGCAGCCTCTGTATAATTATTTATTTTGACTGAGACTTAAGATAGGAGCTAAAGTTTAAATTAATACTTTTAACCACTGCCGACTGCCGATTGCCGACTGCCTTTTTTTGTAAGATTATCTAAGCTTTTGAGCCATTTTTAATGGTAGTTTTATTTACGCCGACTTGCACAAGTTACTATTTTTTTTCAAGCCAGTGGACTGTAACTTGAAAAATAGATCAAAATGGTTTAAGCATAGCAAATAAACCTTGTCGCCTCATAACCCCCGAAATATGGAGATCGAAGCAAAATTTAAAGCCGGACAAATAGTCTTTCTAGAATATGGCGACAGCAGACTATACGCAGAAGTTATTCAGGTAGTAATTGAACGTAATTTGTGTTGGGTACGTCCTTTACTACTAGAAATTCGAGAGTACGAGCCGCCATTAGTAACCGATTTACGCTCTACTTCCGATTTGCTCTGGGCAATAAACCTGTTTCAACCGGCTTTAGATACGGAAGTTATTGAGCTATACACGCAGATTTTAATCAAAGAGCCAAAACCAGAATTATTTCAAGCAGCTAAACAGCAACTTCACCAGTTTATTCAGCAACTTTGGCAAGTAAATCAAAATTCAGATGCGTAATTCGATTTTAGATTTTAGATTTTAGATTTTAGATTTTGAAATATTTTTTATTTATTTTGGAAAGGATAGTGCATTACGATACCACATATATTTACTTCAAATGCAGTAACAACGCCGTAACGCACCCAACTTCTAAAACAATTGTTTGTAACTTTAGGCCATCTGAGAATAGGAAGCAGTCGCAGATGGTACTTGAGGTGTGCGGTAGGGATGGTTTATTTCAATTTCGCTGGGATCGGAACAGTCATTTTCTGACATAAAAGTTTGTACAATTTCGCGATATACAAACCACTGTTTGTGGAGATGGCGAATTAATTCCGGTTCCATTCTAAAAACATCAGAATTTTTAAATCCTGCTCTAGATAACCATTCGTAAATAGAAAGAGTTTCGCCATTATTACCCTGAAGCATTTGTCCTCCGAAGAAATTTAATTGATGGTCAGATACGCTTCAAAGATGCAACCTGAAGCGCTTATAGCTTTTTTCGAGAAATGGTTATGAATGGGAACTAATTAATAAAACGGGTTGATTAGTTTACCTTTCCATACAAGGAAAAGCGAAGTAAACAACTTTTACCCCATGCTTAGGCAAGGATATTAATAAACAAATATCAATTACCAACAGTATCGTTGGTTCTACCCAAGTCTTAATTCTATCTGAGTCTACCTTGTAAATTATTAAAAGAGAATCCGAAATATCACCCTATTAAGCAGTTGATATTTTTAACATAAATATTTCGCTCTTAAAATCTTTGTTCTGCTATCAACGAGCCACAACTGTTATATAAGGATTGACTCGAAGCAAACATGAACTTATTTTCCTTAAAAAATAAAAATGTATCTATCCTTCTAAAGTAATAGATTTAAAGTTCTAACCATAAGATGAATTGAAACTTAATAGTTTTTTAATTTGCTTCCAC
Source organism: uncultured Rivularia sp. (assembly GCA_964395005.1). Taxonomy (GTDB): domain Bacteria; phylum Cyanobacteriota; class Cyanobacteriia; order Cyanobacteriales; family Nostocaceae; genus Rivularia. Next base: position 9,376 of record CAYMZW010000110.1, on the reverse strand, counting down.
AGAATAATAATATACATCATTAGAGGTCTATTTTTCAATAACTTAGGGGATTCCCCCAGCTTCAATAGTTTCCCCTAAGCGTATAACCTAAGAATAAGCAGTATTTGCGAATATTTAAAATCTAATTAGCTTGAGGGATCGATCGCCGAATATAGTATTTTTAACAGATAAACAAATAAACATTTAAATTACTTTCTGTTTTCTTAATAATTTTTACCAATGATGTAGAAAAGTAACTATGTTAAAACTTACTTATAGCGACGATAAGATAAGCTTAAATTGCTTAAAACAATCTTTAGAAGATTGGATAAATACAAGGATACTTGTAAGTGTAAGAAGTGCTGTTAGTATTTATGTTGAATCTAGTACGGCATCTATTTTAGTACCAGCATCGTCTTCCACTGCTGAACTAGAAAAAGTTAATGGTGAAAATATAATTGAATTCTGCCGTTGTGATGCCGAATCGATTGAAGTTGTTTTAAAAGGTATTTGGTTCACATCAGAAGTAGAAAGCGAAACGGGTATATTTGTAACCGAGCTTGAGGAATATACAGAATATTTATTGCAGAGTTTGTTTGAAAGCGAATTGTGCTATCAAGCTTAATAAATTTAATCATTAATTATTTTAATCATTAATTTATGACTTACGCAGCGATAACAGTGCAGGAGCGTGTTCCAGACATTCTAGATCCCCCCAACCCCCCGATTTATTGGGGGGCTTACGTAAGTCATATAATTATTAATAATTGCAAATTATTTTGAGTCTTGCTGTTTGCGGGACTATGGTACTACTTCCGAATCCCATTTGTAACTGGTACTAGTCAGTCGTGCCGCCTTTCCCCGAACAGCATTCCTCTCTTCAATTATAGATTTTAGTAGCGGATGTTTTTAGCAACGGATGTTTTTAGCAACGGATGTTTTTGTTTTAGATTTTTATAATTTCCTAATTACCAATTATTACTTCAGATTTTTGGCGCTAAAGCGCAACTACGTACCAATTACTAATTTTATGATTTCTATTTTAAATAACCGTGCAGAAATTGTTGCACGGGAAGATTTAGTTATGTTTATTAATGCTTGCTTATCCTGTTCGGGGCAGCGAGAATTTTATGATGATGCTTACGGACAAAAGGTTTCAATTGACTTTTTACATCAATACATTTTGGGTAATTACCGATTGCTTTATGCTCGGACTTTGGCCGCAGGAATAAATCATTTTAATCAAGTACAAATAATTTTAAACTTATTGGCTACGGGAAAAAATACATCTGCACAACATCGGCAAGAAGAAGGCGCATTGATTGCTTGGGCACTCCAACAGTTACCACCGCAACGTGCTTGGGGAGTATTGCAGCAGTTGAGACAGCGAAAAATAAATAATCGTCGCAGTCGGGCGATCGCCCGCGATTATGTCAATTATCGCCGCAATATTGATTTTGATGCGGTGAAATATCGTTCTAAAGTACGAGCAATAGTTACTCACGCACATCTGAAACTTCAAGGAGAATTAAGTAATTTTCTGTTTCGTAACTGGAAGCAAAAAGTATACCAAACAGAATTATTTGAAAACTTTCGCCAAGCTCATTTTAGTGCTGAAGCTGTTTATAAATTGCCTTTTACCGTTGCTGAAGGTTTAGCAGCAAAGCATAAAATTAAACGAGAAGTTTTCTTGTCGCGCATTCAAGAAAGGATGACTTTGAATGAAAAATTACGTTTTCAAAATGCGGCTTATAGCGCTCAAATCAAAATTGATTTAGATTTAGCTCGGCTTCCTTTAACCAAATTAGCACTATATATTCTTTCCTTACCCGCGAACACTCGAAAACAAAAACGGGATATTCTCAATTTAGCTTTAGAAAAATCTGCTCAAAAAATATTCAAACAAGCACCGATGAAATTACAGCGAGTGGCAGCGGTTTTAGATTGCAGCTACTCCAGTTACGGTTCATCTGAAAAGCGCCGTCGTCCATTAGGTGTAGCTTTAGCTACTCACTATTTATTAAAAGCCGCATCTAAAGAATATCAGGATTTTTGGACGCTACCTCTAGTAGATCCTTTATTTGTAAATCCTCGCGGACAATCCGACTTAGCAACACCTTTACTAAATGCATTGGAATGGGGTGCAGACTTAGTAGTGATTGTATCCGATGGTTGCGAAAATGACCCACCATACGGAGCAGCGCAGGTATTAAGTATTTTTCGTAATCGTTTAGATCCTAATAATCGTACATCAATAGTTCACTGTAATCCTGTTTTCAATTCCGACGACTTTTCCGTGCGCTCATTGTGTCCCGATATTCCCACGGTAGGATTACGAGATGCACAAGATTTACCCACAATGTTGGGTTTTGCTCAATTTGCAAATGGCTCTGCTTCTTTATCTGATTTGGAAAATTATTTAGAAGTTCGTAGTAAGAGGCGAAGACAGCGCAACTACGAACCTATGTAAATTATTATTTTTAACTCCTAACTCATAACTCCTAACTCCTAACTCTTATACCGTGGCTCAAAAAAAGAATTTACTAACTGATATATCGCTTCAAGGATTAGAAATTGCTTGTTCTCAAGTGCGCGGTGCTGTAAGAATTGTACCGTTGCTTAGAGAAAATGTACGTAGCGATTTACGCTTAATGAAACGTTCTTACAATGAGGATTTAACTGCTGTTTCTTTAGAAAAAAATATTAATTATTATTCTTACGTTCCCCACGGGTTGGTGATGTCTTGGACTGACGATGGTAGCCCGGTAGCTGCTTTCGGTGGACAAATGCGTAAATCAAAATCTGATGGCGAACGGCTCGATTTTGGTTGTGCTAGCGTGCGTTTAATGCATCGGATGAGAAAGCGCGAGTCAAACAATCAACTAAGATTTTTGCCGCTACATTTGGCAATGGAAGGTTTTCTTTCAATGTTTTTTTCTGGCCCCGATATTGCTTGGAGTGAATATTCCAAGTATGCGCTTTCACATGGGTTAGGTTGTCGTTACGAAACTGCTGTTGAAGGGCGTTATATTGCTAGACTAGAAGATGCTTTACGGGTATTTGAAATTTATCCCAAACAAGTAGGAGTTTTGATTTTTGTCGCGGAAGCTTTAGCATCAGCTTTTGTAGTTCCAACTCCAGAAGATTATCGTTTGCTTCACGCAAGTTTATTAGAAGATTTTTATGGTGAATTAATTTATCAATACGGCTTGATGTACGATACAACTTTTCCGATGGATGTATCTATAAATGAATCAGAAATTAACGATTTAAAAAGTTTGAGATTGGCTATAGAAAAAATGCGAACAGATTGGGCATCTTTTCAAGGTTTTATGGCTGAAGGAATTTTAGATCGTCAATTGCAATCTAAAATAGTTTACAATGCTGGGCCATTTAGATTGCAGCGTTTTATCACCGATATACAGCTTAAACAAGAAAATCATATCGGAGAAGCGATTGTTAGAGAAAATGGAGAATTAGAATATTTGAAAACATTCCGTTTATCCGTCGCACAAACAAAGCGAGTTTATTTGCTAAGTAAATTAGCCGAACATAATTGGAATATTAATGCTACTGCCGAAGCATTAGGCAATAATTACGATCAATTTGTCCATCGTTTAGAAAAAGCCGGTTTTGGTTATTTATTAAATCAACAAGTACGCGAGCAAGTTATTAAAAGAAGGCGCAAAAGATAAATAATTGATAATTGGTAAATAAAAAAATTGCCAGAGATTCAATACTTCTGGCAATCTTATTTTTCCCCTTATATATTTGGGAGAAACAGAAATAAATCCTTAACCTTTTAGGGCTTTAGTAAAATTTCTACGATAGGATTTACTACCAACAAAACAAGCTGGCCATAGCAGTGATAAAACAAGACGATTTGTCAAGCTATTGCTGAAATTAGTTCTTCTAAATCCAGTCCAAAACTTCCAAACACCGCCTACGTAAGCAACAATCAGTAAACCAGCGACAACTCCACCCATTTTTATCTACTCCAAAAAAAGAATATTTTTTACCATGATTTAGTGCAGGAGTCAACAATTACACTCCCATACTCTAGTTTAAGGTAGGCTTTCGTGTTGCATCCAGTTATATAGGGATTAAGAGTTAGAAGTTAGGAGTTAGGAGTTAGGGGTTAAGAGTTAGGAGTTATTAAATGCTGTTCCCTGCTCCCTATTCCCTATTCCCTAAACAATATCTTTCCGCTTGAGTAGCACTAACGCGATAATCAAATAAACCAGCGTGTGAATTCCTAAAATTCCCCAATTCAATCCTAAATTATTTAAAGTTGCGTCATAGACTGAAGATGCTGCAAAAATATCGTCTAATGAAGGTGCCCCTGGTGTGGCTTCTGGAACCATTTCGTTAACGTCAACTAAGGCACCGTAAGCACCCATAGACCATCTGCTGATAGTTAACCAGCCGAGTTTTGCGGATAATCCTTCTAAATCGAATAGCACCCCGGAAAGAATTATCTGAGGAATCATTATTAAAGGAAGTATGCTGTTAGCTTCGTTTTCGTTTTTGACTGCTGCGGAAATCATTAAGCTGAGGCTAACGCTTGCTAATAATGTTAAAAAAGTTGTGATTCCTAAGCCTACTGACCAAGGCATGAGATTATATTCTGGCGATTTGAAAGCGATTATTACTGTGAGAACTATTAATAAAGTTTGTAAGAAGGTTAAACCGGAGCGAATCAGCACTTTAGAACCTAAATAAGGCAGTAAACCTAAATTAATCAGTCTTTCTCTGGCATAAATAGCCGATTCCTTGACTATTTCTCTTACAGAACTCGAAAGTCCTACCCAAATACCAATACAGGCAAAGATAAATAAAACTCTGAGTGCTAAAGGGCCTTGGGTAATTTCTCGCGTGTCTAACTTACCTAAAGGAGTTTCGTTTCTTAATATCCAAGCCGTTAACGCGATCGCAATTGGCCCTGATATCAAAGCGAATATCCAACTGGCGCTATCTCTAGCCACTAATTGAAAATATCTTTGGCTAAGTAATATCAACTGTTTGAATGGAGATATGCCGGTATGAATTTTATCGTCGGGTTTCTTTTTGGTATCTTGACCAGGTTTAAGTAATTTCCCAACATATTTTTCAAAGTAAGGCGAATTTTGATATCTTTGCGACCAGTATTTTACCGTTTCGACAACTTCTTTGGGACTTCCTCCTTGGTCTAATTTGATATAAATATCAGAGAAGTACTTTAATTCGTTCGATGGCATTTCAAAGTAATTAAGCGCTTCATTTGGAGGCCCGTAATAACATAATTTGCCACCCCTACCCATAAAGGTGATTCTGTCGCAAACTTCAATATTTGCGGTGGCATGAGTAACTAATATTACCGTTCTTCCTTGGTCTGCCAATTCCCGCAACAGCCGCATCATCTCTTTATCCAAGCCGGGATCGAGTCCAGACGTGGGTTCGTCAAGGAAGAATAATTTGGGATCGGCGAGTAATTCGACACCAATACTTACTCGCTTGCGCTGCCCTCCACTAAGGTTACTGATAAAATTGGTTCTGACGTGAGTTAATTTAATTTGATCGAGGGTTCTTTCTACTACAGCTTTTACATCAATATCGGGGGGAAGTCTTAATTTACAAGCATATGCTAAAACTTCTTCTACACGTAAATCTGGATGTACAATGTCATCTTGAGGTACGTAACCAATTTGGGAACGATAAACAGCCCAATTTTTGCGTAAATTATCTCCGTTCAGATATACCGAACCCGATGTCACTGGGGCAATTCCCAATAAAGATTTCATCAAAGTGGACTTACCGGCACCGCTTCCACCCACCAAAGCAACTAACTGCCCAGTTTCAATTACCAGAGAAACATCATCCAGGATAGCTTTTTGAGCGCCGCCTTTTACTTTGACAATTCGTCGCAACTGCTCAACGTCAAGACGAACTTGGCTGCCATTATTTAATAATTCTAAATATTCTTTTGTATAAAGTAGAGAAAATGGGCCGATTTGAATTTTACTACCATCGCTTAATTTAAGCCGTTTAGTAACTCGTTCGCCGTTGACAAAAGTACCGTTATTACTGGAATCTTGCAGAAAATAACCACCTTGCCCGTCTGGTAAAAGAGTCGCGTGTATGCGGGATACCGTAGGTGCATCCAACTGCATCGAAGCATAATCATCCGGTTTCGTCGCACGCCCTAACTGTATGGGAGATTGTTTTAAACCTTTGAAAACCAAACGTCGGCTGCTAGGTATATTTACCGGAATATCAATTGGATCGCAGTAAGTTAATTGAACTTGGTTGTGAATTGATTGTCCGATTTGAAGTTGCAATCCATCCTTTAACAAGCAGCCTGATGCATCAATTCGGATTCCATTAATTAATATTCCGTTGCGGCTGGGTTTTGTGCGATCGCCATCAAAAAGCCGATAGCCTTTTCCTTCCTTTATTAAAACAGCTTGCTTTCTAGAAACGACTTCCCAACCTACAGGAACATCTAAATCTGCCCATTCAAGTCCACGCCCCAAACGATGCTCATTTTCCCTCAGATAAAGCCGTAGAATTTGACCTTGATTATTTAATTCTAAATAAGGTTCGGGTCTTACAACCGTTGGTTTGTCAAAGCTATGAGTCATTTGGATTTTAAAATATGATTCATTAAAATTAAAGAATTACCAAGTTAAGTTGACATTAATAGATGCGATGTTATTCTCTGAAGATAGCTAAAACAGCTATATCTCAAAAAAAGATTTTTAGTAGAGGCACGAGACTATAATTGCCTGATTTTGAACTAATACAGGTAATTATTTGTATCTATTTACTTAAAAAAAGCAGATATCGCCTATATTAGTCAAGAGATATTCTGAAATTACACGTATATATTATGAAACATTAAGTTCTGAAGATATTTGTGAATGAGGATAATTTAATATGCAGCGATTTAACTGGTATTTAACTCATATTTAACTAAATTTAAAAAAGTATGTTTGCACGTAAGTTTGTGCGATTTGGATTTTTTGGATTTTTAATATTACTTACACTTTCATATGGAGGATGCCAATCCTCGAATATAATTCCAGAAAAAGTAACTATAGGCGTAGTCAGCTATGGAGAAGAAGAAATTTCACTCGATAAATACGAGCGCTTTAAAAACTATATAGCATTACAAACAAAGTCAATCGTAGAATTAGAACCGGCTTACAACGAAATACAAGCTATAGATCAGATCCGTGGCAACCGCTGGGATATTGTTTTTGCACCCCCAGGTTTAGCGGCGATCGCCATCGATAAACAACTTTACGAACCTCTATTTTCAATGGGTGAAGTCAGTACCAGACAGCGTTCGTTGATAGTAGTCCGAGATGATAGCCCAACTAAAAAAATACCAGATTTAGCAAACAAAACTATCGCTTTAGGTCAAATCGGTTCTGCTGCTGGCTATTATGTTCCTTTGTACGATCTTTACGGTTTAACTCTAAGTGAAATTCGTTTTGCTCCCACTCCTAAAGCAGCACTCAAATTGCTAGAAGAAGGTAGCGTTGATGCTATTGCTTTATCCGAAAAAAACTTTGAAATTTATCGGCGGCAGTTTCGGACAACAAAGTTTAGAATTATACATACCAGTCGTTGGATTCCGCCAGGATTAGTACTACTATCACCAACTGTTGAACGAAATCGCGAAAAACAAATCCGGCAATTTATGAGTGAAGCTTCAGCAGATATAACATCAGATGCTAGCTATATCCCCAGTGTCAAAGTTCCTCAATACAATCAGTTTATCCAGCTAATTAAAAAAGTTAAACCTTTAGAGGCACGGGTTAAGGAAACACCTGCTGTTTTGCTACCAATAACATCTGATAATACAAACAAAACTGATTAATTAACTTTTACAATTTTTCATCAAGTTTTATTAAGTTTTGGCGAAATATTCAATATTGATATGATCTGCTGCATACAGTCGGACTTGAAAAACTAATAAATCAATAGATACAGCAACTTTTAGGAGTAGAAAGTAAATGTCTGTGCCCCCTATGAGCAAACCAGAAATAGCTTCTGGCACTTTAATTGATAGCCGGTATATTATTCAAATGATGTTAGGGCAAGGGGGACTTGGGCGGACTTACTTGGCACATGATACCCGTCGTTTTAATGAACCTTGCGTACTCAAAGAATTTGCTCCCTTCGGTACTGGTAGCAATGGACTAGAAAAATGTCGCGATTTGTTTAAAAGAGAAGCAAAAATTCTTCATCAATTAGAACACCCTCAAATACCACGCTTTTTAGCTTGTTTTGAAGGAGAAAGTCGGTTATTTTTAGTCCAAGAATATGTAAATGGTAAAACTTATTCAAGATTATTACAAGAACGGCAACAGCAAGGGGAAAGTTTTTCAGAGAATGAAGTAATATTTTGGTTGAAAAACTTATTACCAGTTTTAGAATACGTTCATCAACATCAGGTTATTCATCGAGATATTTCTCCTGACAATATAATGTTGCCTGAAAACGGAAATTTACCCGTGTTGATTGATTTTGGTGTAGGAAAGCAAATAGCTCAATTCAACGAAGCTACTCAAATAAATCAAACAGCATTTGCTGGCAATATGTCCCTTGTAGGAAAAGTAGGATATGCTCCCCGAGAACAAATTAGTTTGGGTTTGTGTTCACCTTCGAGTGATATTTACGCATTAGGAGTAACCGCTATAGTATTGCTTACTGGTAAAAGCCCAACTTACTTAATAGATAGATATTCACTCGATTGGAACTGGCGAACATATGCTAACATCAGCGATGCTTTTACACGGATACTCGATAGAATGTTGGCAGATACCCCTAAAGCACGATTTCAAACCACAAGAGAAGTTTTAATACAACTCGAACAACTAAGTGAATCGCAAGCGTTTTCATCATCCCCAGATACATTTTCAAAACTTACCACAAAATTTTTTCCTGACTACAAACAAACTCCTACAATACCGCCTTATCATAACCAAGACCAACAAACAGTTTACTCAATTAATAATCGGGAAAACATCAATAATCAAGAACAGTTAAACCTGCTGAGTTGTTCCTTTATAGAAAATTGTCATCAACAGTTAGCTTACTATATTGGGCCAATGGCAAATTTTATTCTAGAAGATATATTAGCAAGCAATCCTCAAGCAAATCCTCATCAATTGGTAGAACTATTAGCAAGAGAAATTCCCGATTCTCAAATGGCAATTGAATTTACACGGGGGATGTTTTCTTAAAATTTTGAAGCATTTAATGTTGAAGAACCATATATTTCTTCGTATAATCTTTTTTCCCTACTCCCTACTCCCTACTCCCTACTCCCTACTCCCTGTTCCCTATTCCCTGTTCCCTATTCCCTACTCCCTACTCCCTACTCCCTACTCCCTACTCCCTACTCCCT
>CAYMZW010000109.1:0-16876 GCA_964395005.1 uncultured Rivularia sp. | reverse complement strand
GATGCAGTATTTGGTTTCATCAGAAGACTTTCGGTGATGTGCGATACAAGTTTTTTAACACACACAAAGGGAAATATAAGTGAAGAGAAACTAAATTTACTTATAAATACCGTTACAGCAAATAAAAAAGAGCGAATAAACTGAATACATTAATTGATAAATTATCGATCTCGTTTAACGCTTTTACAAAAATATGTTTAAAAAATCTAATTTTATTGTAATATTTTTTCTGTTTGTAATATTTGTGGGGATTGGCGATCGCTTCTTACCAGAACCGATGAAATCTGCTAGCCTTAATACTCGCGAAACTATCAACGAAACTTTAATTGGTTTATTCCCCAATCGCAGGACAAAACTTAATCCCCACAAAAGAACTCGTGAAGCGATAGAAGAAGCGGAAAAAGGTAAGTGAGTTAGGCAACGGATGAAGTTGGGAGTTAGGCAACGGATGTAGTTGGGAGTTGGGCAACGGATGTAGTTAGTAGTTGGGCAACGGATGTAGTTAGGAGTTGGGAGTTAGGAATTATTAGTTGTTTCTGCCGGAATAGGGGATGCTAATTTAACTTTTTGTCGTAGTGCAGGCATCTTGCAGAATTCCTGGTAAGACTTAGAAATTACAAACTCCTAACTCTTCACTCCTAACTCCTAACTCTTCACTCCTAACTCTTCACTCCTAACTCCTAACTCTTCACTCCTAACTCCTAACTCATCACTCCTAACTCTTCACTCCTAACTCCTAACTCCTAACTTTTTTAAGCTTCCTGCATCCAGCTAAACATGGCGCGTAAATCTTTACCTACATTCTCGATGGGATGTTCGGATTCTTGACGACGCATGGCTGTAAATCCTGGTTTCCCGGATTGATTTTCGGTAACGAAATCTCGCGCAAATTGCCCGGATTGAATTTCTTTGAGAATTTTACGCATTTCTGCTTTGGTTTCGTCGTTTACTACCCTTGGTCCTCGGGTATAATCGCCATATTCAGCAGTATTTGAAATGCTATCACGCATTTTTGCAAGTCCGCCTTCCACAACTAAATCAACAATTAATTTGACTTCGTGGAGACATTCAAAATAAGCTAGCTCCGGCTGATAGCCTGCTTCTACTAAAGTTTCAAATCCGGCTTTGATTAAAGCACTCAAACCACCGCATAATACTGCTTGTTCGCCGAATAAGTCAGTTTCGGTTTCTTCGCGAAAGGTTGTTTCTAAAATACCGCCACGGGTTCCGCCGATACCTTTGGCGTAAGCCATTGCTTTATCCCGTGCTTGTCCGGTGTTGTCTTGATAAACTGCAAATAAACAAGGTACTCCCTGCCCTTGTTCGTAAGTACGCCGCACTAAATGTCCGGGGCCTTTGGGTGCTACCATTACCACATCTACATTGTCAGGTGGTACAACTTGTCCAAAGTGAATGTTAAATCCGTGAGCGAAGGCAATAACGTTTCCTGATTCTAAATTAGGTTCAATTTCTTCTTTATAAACGGTTTTTTGCACCTCATCAGGTAGCAAAATCATGATAAAGTCAGCTTCTTTGGCAGCATCAGCTACACTTTTGACGGTTAACCCACCTTCTTTGGCTTTTGCAGCGGACTTACTACCCGGATAAAGTCCAACAATCACATTCATGCCACTGTCTTTCAGATTAAGGGCATGGGCATGACCTTGAGAACCGAAGCCGATAATCGCTATAGTTTTTCCTGCTAATAGGTCTAAATTAGCATCCGAATCGTAGTACATCCGAGCCATAATTTTGCCTTATTGAGATAAGCATCCCGATTAATTACAGACTTTTTATATTACCGTAAAGCGGGTACTTATTAATTTGTAATTAGCAATTCGTAATTAGAAACCCGGTATTTTTGAAATACCGGGTTTGTGGAGTTACATATTTTGTCACGAGTTTATCCTGATAAACCGCCCATTACCCATCCTATAGCTAATCCGACTGCGGCAATCCCAGTTAAACTTAGCATTGCTGCATCAAAACTATCTAACGCATTTCTTAACTGTCTTCCAGATTTATTAACGCTAACAACTAAATTACAATACCAAACTAAATGAAAAGCCCATTCTCCTAAACCTACTAGAGCTAAGACTATTGTAAAAAATAGTATAAAAGCTGGAACTACAATTCCACGTGTTTTGCAGACGAAGATTAATACGAATACGAATAATAAAAGATTAAATCCTAAAAAACCCATAAATAATGGGTTGAAAGCTGGCGATTTTAAATAACATAATGCAACAGCTAAAATAGCCCTAGAAGCAATCAACGAGAATACTAAAAATTTGGTACTCTTAAATAAAATATAAACTGTGGCTGCTAAAGGAAAAATTGCGAAATAAACTGCGATTATTTGTTTGATTCTATCTGGGTTGAAGTCTAAAAAAAAGAATGGCTCTACATCAGAAACACTTATCATCCAGCCATTAAATACAGAAAGAATTAAAAATGTTGCTAGCCAACCCCAATTCATCACTAAAGGGTTCTGTGCAAATCTACGATAAGATTCGTTATTATTTATTGTATTCGATACGATTCTAAAGGGTAACATAGCTGGGTTTTTGGTTTGATTTCTTGTCATTTAATTTAGCAGTTAATCAAAAGGGAAAAATGGTATCTAAAGCACATATTATTGAAATTAATTCAAACGAACCGATTCAAAACTATATGCGTTAATTTAATACAATTTTAATTTAGTTTTTACTTTTAAATAATTAAACATATTTATATAATGCATAATCTCAAGACTACACTAAACTTTAATATTCAGTATAAATACAATTTTTATTTATAGTTATTATTCTTAATCTTAAAAAAAATGCTAGTGAATTAAATAAATTACTATGATGAAGTCTCCTTGTCGATTGTTTGTACTTCTGCTGGCGATAATTTAATATCAACGGCTTTTACTGAATCTTCAATGCTGCTAATTTTGCTAGCGCCGGGAATTGGTAATATGCAAGGCGATTTGGAACGCAACCACGCTAAGACGATGCAATAAACCGATACGTTTTTCTCTTCAGCTAACTTGGCTATTGCCGCAATATCTGTTAAATTATCGTGGCGACGACGACCGCCAAACGGACTCCAAGGTAAAAAAGTTAAACCCTCGTTTTCGCAATATTCGAGTACTCCATCTGTCTCTGGTTGTCGCTGCCAAGGACTATATTGATTTTGTACTGAAACGATATCAACTACATCCCGTGCTTGCTTAATTTGTTCTACCGAAAAATTGGAAACCCCAATTTGATTAATCATTCCTGCTTCCTGGGCTTCTTTTGCAGGTGTTAGAGATGCTTCGATAGTGTAATCTGGGTCTGGTGAATGATATTGCCAGATATCTATGGGTTTATTACCGCCAAAAGCTGCAAAACTAACTCGAATAGTTTCCCGTAGATGATCTGGGTTGCCGTTGCGAGCCCAGCTTTGATTCGGACGCATCAAACCGCCTTTTGTGGCAACAATGACATTACTGGTATCGTCGCTATAAGTTTGCAAAGCTTTGTGAATCAATCGCTCGTTGTGGTGCTTGTCGGATTCATCTTTACAATATGAGTCGGCAGTGTCGATAAAGGTGATGCCCAAATCCAAGGCACGATGAATAACATTTATTGATTGCGATTCGGTTGGACGCTCATAAACTGACATTGGCATTCCACCCAAACCGATCGCACTTGCAGAAACACCGCTTTTCCCAAGTTGTGTGGTTTCCATATTTATATTTAATTTATCTTCAAAATTCCCTGCACCATTATTGGTTTAACAGCTAAAGCAGGAATTAAGAAACCATCCAAAGATTATAGTTTTGCATTTTGATTGCAAGAGATTCCTACCTTAATTTTTTACCTTGGGAAGATGACAAAAAAGACACTATAACCTGTTGGTTCAATTGATGAAGGGGGTAGGACTATCAGTCCTTGTTACAGATAAAAACTTTAGACAGAGTATATTAAATATAAGTTTCCGTCAAGTTATCTTATAGCAAGACATTAGCAAATTAACTTTAAACTTAATACGTATTTACACGTTAAATATGCTTAAATTCTACACTAACTTTTCTCAAGGTTTTTTAAAAAGCAAGTCAAGTCTATTAACTATTCTTTTTTTAGGAAGTTTAATTTCAACGAGTTGCGCGTCAGAGTCTTATGACATACCTAGCGAAACACAGAGTTTAGTTTCGTCTGATGCAGTTCAAGTTGCCGATGTTGCTCTTAACGAACCCTTACCTCAAAAAAAACCGCAGCTGATTAAAAAAGCCAGAATCACGGTAATAGTACAATCTTTGAATGAAAGCGTTGATACTGTAAGGAAAATTATTAATCAAAAACAAGGCTATTTACTTAGTTTGGAACAAACAGAACTTGATAGTTCTGACCTACGTCCTAATGCTACAGTTCAAATGCGAGTTCCGCAAAATGTTTTGGAAACAACTCTCGATCAATTAGCAGAATTAGGAACGGTACAAAGCCGTAATATCAGTGCTGAAGATGTTGGCGAGCAAATAGTTGATTTTCAAGCCAGATTGAGCAATTTACGCAGAACTGAAAGTAATTTACAGAAAATTATGGATAAATCGGGTTCTGTCAAAGATATTTTAAGCGTTGCTCAAGAACTTAGTCAGGTGCGAGAACAAATTGAAAGAATTGCCGCTCAATTAAAAAGCCTACAAAATCAAGTTGCTTATTCGACGATTACATTAAATTTACAAGCCGCTGTTTCTACTACCAGCAATCAACCCGGATTACCGTCACAAATTCAAGATGCCTGGAATAATTCGACTAATTCTTTCGGCGCATTAACTGTTGGATTGATGAAGCTAGGTATTTGGTTGATAGTTTATACTCCATATTTGTTAATTTTGATTGCTGGTGGGTATTTGATCAAGCGTAGATTTCGTTCTCAACATTTAGAGCAAACTCCGCGATCGAGAAATTCCGAAAATAATTAATCAATTGGGGGTTGGGCGTGGGGTATGAAATCGAAGGGAATTAGGAGGCAAACTAAAAATAAATAGCCCCCCTAAAAAAGGGGGGTTGGGGGGATCTAGAATGTCCGGAACACGCTCGCTCCTGCACGGTTATCGCTGCGTAAGTCCTAAAAACTTTAAATTAGACATTCATTAAATTTGTGTTTCACCGGACATACTTTCAGAAATATTGAAACGTTTGGCGATTTGCTTTCTCAAAAAAATAAATTCAGATATAATTCGCTATGCCCAATACCCCATTCCCCAAAGGCATTTTTTACTCATAAAAGTTTACAAAAAAATAAAATAACCATTATTTGTACTTTTTATGACGAAATAATGACCGTTAAGAATGCCAAGATATGTGTTAGCAGGCATCGTATCCGAACTCTTATGCCAGAATTACGCCAATCAATCGCCCAGCATTATCACGAACGTACTAAATATGACCCAGAAACTATATCGGCCAAAAACAAAGGCTTAGACTGGGCTAAACAACCCGTACCTTTTAAAGAGTACAAAATTGGTTCTACTTTCGATTTAAAACCTTATATCAAGGAAAAACCGGATTCATTCACTAACAACTCCGAAGCGCAATGGTGGCAAAGACTTTCCAGACTGCTGTTTTGCAGTTATGGTTTGACTGCCAGAATGCCTTCTATGGGCAACACGGTTTACCTGCGTGCTGCTCCTTCTGCGGGAGGCTTGTATCCGGCGGAAATGTATTTGATTTCTAAAGGTACACCGCTTTTACCTCCTGGTTTGTATAACTATCAATGTCGAACTCATTCCCTAATGCATTATTGGGAAAGCGATGTTTGGCAAAAGTTGCAGTCAGCTTGCTTGGAAAACCCTTCGTTGCAAAGCGCGAATCTTGCAATCGTTCTCACTTCTGTTTTTTATCGCTCAGCTTGGCGTTATGAAGATAGAGCTTACCGTCGAATTTGTCTGGATACAGGACATCTTATCGGTAATATCGAATTAGCTGGCGCTCTTACCGAGTATCGTCCCCATTTAATCGGCGGTTTTGTTGATGAAGATGTCAACGAACTGCTTTATATTGACTCCACTCAAGAAGGCGCGATCGCAGTTGTTGGTTTAACAGATTTGCAGGATGTCAAGCAAAAATTTGAGCCAGCACGTACCGCTTTACCTTCTGCCACCGAAACCGATTTTCCCCAAATTCCCGATGGACAATTGCTCGATTATTTTCACCGTGCTACCCAGATTCAACCGGGTACGACTGGTAATTTAAATCTACCCCAAGTAAAGCAGGATAAGTCGATTGAGGACAAATATAACTTTAGTTTTTGCGATAAAATTTCTACCGTTACTAAACCAGTTTACTGGGGTAAAAAATTAGAAAAGTTAGAACAAACGATTCTAAAACGTCGTTCTACTCGTGCTTTTAGCGGTGAAGCTCTGCAAATCGATCAATTGAAAGCTTTACTCGATTTCACTTATCAACCCCAAAATTACATCGACCAAAATTTAGATGCCTCTCCAGACTATTTCGATTTAAATTTAATCGAAACCTTTATTGCTGTTTCTGGAATAGACGGTTTGGAAAGGGGTTGCTACTATTACGCTCCTTCTTCACAGGAATTGCGTCAAATACGATTTAAAAATTTTCGACGAGAATTGCATTTTCTTTGTTTGGGACAAGATTTAGGTCGAGACGCATCTGCCGTGATTTTCCATACAGCCGATCTCAAAAGCGCTGTAGCTCAATACGGCGACAGAGTTTACCGCTATCTGCACATGGATGCCGGACATTTAGGACAAAGACTTAATTTAGCTGCAATTCGTTTAGGTTTAGGCGTTAGCGGTATTGGTGGCTTCTTCGATGACAAAGTTTCGGAAGTTCTCGGTATTCCAGATCGAGAAGCAGTACTGTACATAACTACTTTAGGAAGACCAAGATAATTAGTAGTTTACCTTCTTTAAAATTGCTGGGTAAGGCTAAGGAGTAAAAAAAAAGATTTCTCGGCGTTGCAATCTTCGATTACTCCGCCTTCGTTTGCTTAGTGATGAAATATGCCGATTTGAAGATAAACTCGAACTTTAAATATGCTTGCGGAATTGGTAGCAAAATAATAGTTTACGAGCAAAGTGTTAAGTAATATTAATATGAAAGTTTATCAAGAATCGGTATTGTTCACATTTATATATCATAAACAAGTGTTAACTTGGAGTTAAGCGTTGTTAATCCGTTAAAATACTTATATATAAGATAATTAGATAACTTAGACAGCTAAAACTAAACATAGGCGAGACAAGGCAATATAGCTTTTAACCGCGCCAGATATTAAATCAAAGTGAATGTATAAATGTTTAAAATTAAAATCCTTCGGAAAATTAATTTACACAAAAGTACCTGAAATGGCATTTTATTCTGTGAATACTTATCAATTCGTTAAGATAAATTTTTCCAAATAACGCAAAATGAATATTATTAGCAGTCAATTGTTGACTTTAAGGTATTCGATGAATGGATTTATTACCGTATATTCACATAGATTCATTCAATTAGTTTTATTAATATGCTCAAAACAGACATTTTTGAGTTATAACCTTTAAAATGAATTGTCAACCTGTAATATTACTTACCCAACTTCCGTTAATATAATTTTTGTAATCGGCAGGCAAAGCCTTCTTTGCTCCAACTGCTAATAAGGGATTGTTCCTGAATTGTTAGTAAATATGCCGAATACTTTATGTGGTAAGCGTGAAGTTCATAGAATATTACTTTAAACCATTTGCATTCTTCGGATTAAAAATCCTTCAATTTATCTCGTTCTCGTCATAAATCAAAAAAATTACCTGTTTTTACATCCAGAGGTATCAATGACTATTAATAGTTTTACTCAAGCAAAAAGACCAAAAAGACCAGTCAAACAGCAATTAGAATACCAAAGACCAGAATATCAGCGACCTAATTTGATAGTTCCTGATGCTCCTCCCGTTTCTGATGTTCCCGAAGACTACATGGATACGCCAGAAATCGGTCCCGATGGCAGTATTTTCACCTGTCCGAATCGGGGAAGAGTAGCAATTTTCATCGATGGTGCAAATTTATTTTATGCAGCATTGCAGCTTGGGATTGAAATTAACTATGCCAAGTTACTTAGCTGCTTAGCGAAAGATTCAAAATTGTTGCGTGCATTCTTCTACACCGGAGTAGATCCAACTAACGAGAAACAACAGGGTTTCTTATTGTGGATGCGTCGGAATGGCTATCGCGTCATCACCAAAGATTTGGTGCAATTCCCAGATGGTTCTAAAAAAGCCAATCTTGATGTCGAAATTGCTGTAGACATGATGAACTTAGCTCCTTACTACGACACTGCGGTTTTAGTCAGTGGTGATGGCGATTTAGCTTATGCGGTAAACGCAGTCTCCTATCAAGGTTCCAGAGTAGAAGTAGTAAGTTTGCGTTCAATGACTAGTGAAAGCTTAATTGACGTTGCTGACTGCTTTGTTGATTTAGATGCAATCAAAAAACACATTCAAAAAGAATCCGATTCAGAGTACAGCTATAGACCGTTATCACATTTTGACATACACCCACCAATTCACGCAGAACAACCACATTACCCAAAATCTTAATTGATAATTCGTGATTCGTAGTTATGAACAAAGTTATATATCTTAGATTTTAGATTTTAGATTTTAGATTTTGGATTATTTCTTTCGGCTCCTTCTCCTTTGTAAAGAGGGGGCTGGGTGAACTAAAGTAGGTTTTTAATTTGAATTAGGATTTGAATTGGAATTTGAATTTGAGTTTTAATTGGAATTTAAAATGCTTTAAAGCCTGTATTCCTAAAATATCCATATAAATCCAAAATCCGACATTTGTCATAATTGCGAATCACGATTTATGAATTACAGTGTAAATTCATTAAACTGTGCTTTGTTGGGGTTGTAATAATGAACTGCTGCATAATCCACGTCAGCAGTTAACCACACTACATTGCGGATATTCTTCTGTTTAGTAAAACGCAATAAATCGGCAATCTCTAATTCCTGCCCCAATCGCACACTATCACCGTTAGATACATTTTCAAACTTGGTTTCACCATCTTTGAGTAATACTTTATAATACTCGTTTTGCATTCTTAAAAGATTCGTTAGTTGCTCCCATCAATAATCATCCGCGCTGGTTTATCGCTACAGTTCCAAACAACCGCGCTATTTGAGTTAATATCACCGCTAGCTTCACCATAAGGAATTTTTGGACGCATTTTATCCGATGCAATAATTCCTAGTGCTTGAGCAAAACTTTTATTTTGTAAAAACTTTATAGCAATGATTGCAGAAGTTGCGATCGCCCCTTGGGCAATGGCGAAGCCAATCGCGCTACTTAATAAAAGCTTCGGCGAGAAAAGTTAAATTTCATATTTATCTAATAATCTCTGAGTGGAAAATCCTTTTTTGCGTACATTTTCGCTGATGAAATAATTTTCCGCAATTTTACTCAAATTAATTTTGATAAAGATTGACATACTGAGAATTAAGTTAAAACCTCACCCTCTTGCCCTCTCCTTATAAAGGGAGAGGGGTGTAAATATACAACAATCTACTTTCTATTAGCTATAGTTTGTAGGTTGTAGGTTGGGTTAGTAATCCAACATCTTGTAGGTATTTTGAAATATTTCTATTTACCAAAATTGCTGGTGTTGGGTTACGACACGATATTTAAATTTAGGTTACAAACAAAATTGTTTTCGTGTCTAACCTAACCTACAAATAAATCAAAAACTTTAAAATTTTAAAAATTAAAAAAATGACAAACCAAATATTAGAAGAAAGATACGAAATTCAAAAAGAATTAGGTCATAATCCCGGAAGAAAAACGCTATTAGCCAAAGATTTAGAAACTCAAGAGTTAGTAGTTATAAAAATATTGCAATTAGGTACAGAAGTAACATGGCAAGACTTAAGACTATTTGAGAGAGAAGCACAAATTCTTCAACAGCTTTCACATCCTGCTATTCCAGATTATTTAAATTCATTTGATTTAGATTTACCAGATATTAAGGGTTTTGCCTTAGTACAAACATATATTCCGGCGACATCTTTGGAAGAGCATATACAGTTAGGAAGAAGTTTTAATGAAGCAGAAGTAAAACAAATAGCTAAAGCACTATTAGAAGTATTAAATTATCTGCATACCGGACAATATCCTGTGATTCACCGCGACATCAAACCCAGTAATATTTTATTAGGAAATCGCTCTGGAAATTACGTCGGTGATGTTTATTTGGTTGATTTTGGTGCGGTTAAAACCACAGCACAGCAAGGTGGAACAATGACTGTAGTGGGGACTTACGGTTACATGGCTCAAGAGCAATTTGGCGGGCGTGCTGTAGCTGCTTCCGATTTATACAGTTTGGGTGCAACTTTGATTTATTTAGTTACTGGTAAGCATCCCGCTGATTTACTAGGAGATGACATGATAATTGAATTTGAAAAATCCGTTAACTTAAGCCCTGATTTTATTAAATGGCTGAAATGGATGACTCAAAGCACTATTAAAAACCGCCCATCTTCAGCAGAAGCAGCGTTAACAGAATTGAAAAGTCCCACATCTGCTGACTCTGAATTAATTGTTAGTAAACCTAGCGATAGCAAAATATTATTAATTAAAGAACAAGACAAATTAGAAATAGTAAATCCTCCGGATGGTTTAAATTTTCTAACTAGGGTTTTGAGTCTTGTTATTCTGTTTCCAATATCTTTTTTTATGATATTAATATTTGTCTTGGGATTACACAGTTCCATTACATCTGGCGATATATTCTTTTCAACTATATTTGTAATATTTTTTGCACCTTTTTTGAGTGTAATTTTTGCTGTATGGAGGAAAATATTATTTGCTTGGTTCGGACACACCTATCTGTCTATTAATAAAGATAAAATTCAAAAAATATACAACATATTTGGTTTAAGATGTTTTAAGTCTCGTCCTATTCCAATCAGTGATATTTCTAAGTTAGAAATCGTTGATAGAGTGGTCTATGATAATTATAAAAACCAGCAAAAACAGTTAGTCAGGTTAATAATTTTGGCTGGTAGAGGTACTCACGAACTAGCGAATTTTCGCTCGAACAAAGCATTTTTGCAATTAAAAATTCAACAACCTATCTTTACTGCATCCGAAATATATTGGCTAGCAAAAGAGTTGAGCGATTTTTTAAATTTACCAATTAACAGAGATTCTGTTTAAAACGAAAGTCATATTTAGGTTGTAGGTTGGGTTAGGTACTTAAATAATCATGATATTTAATAAAATATGATATCAGCACTGTAAACAAATATTTTTGTTATTGGTATTATGAAATAGGACTTACGTAATCGCAACGGGATGTTAGGCATTCCACACGTTTAGATCCCCCCAACCCCCCGCTAATTTGGGGGGCTTTGCGTAAGTCTTGAATAGTTTAGATTATTTTTACGAACGGAATTCGCCTGCTCGTGTCTATCCCAACCTACAAGCTTTTAATCCAAGTAGAAAATTTAAAATCCAAAATAAATATGCCAGTCTACTTCTACACCACCAATGACAAATACGGTTGCTTCTCTAATTTTTCACCCCACGGTGTTGAGTTAGATGGCTTTTGGTGGAAAACAACCGAACATTATTTTCAAGCTCAAAAATTTATAAATACTCATCATTTAGAAGAAATTCAACAAGCTAAAACTGCCAAACAAGCTGCCACGATGGGAAGAGATAGAAAACGCCCTTTGCGAAAAGATTGGGAAGAAGTAAAAGACGATGTAATGAGAAAAGCTGTTTTGAAAAAGTTTGAAACTCATACACAAATCCGCGATATTTTACTCTCTACTGGTGATGAAGAAATAATCGAAAATGCACCGGGAGATTATTATTGGGGTTGCGGTAAAGATGGTAGCGGAAAAAATATGTTAGGAAAAATATTAATGGAAGTACGAGAAAAATTACGTTAAATTTGTTTTTGGATTGAAACTAATTTCTCTTTTTGATAATTCGGATCTTGAGTACCTAAAAGCTTATCCCAAAATGTAAAATACAATCCGTAATGTAGTGTATATTTACGATGATGTATTAGATGGTGCTTGGAACAAATAAACCATTTTCCTAACCAGTTTGAATAAAAGGATGACGGAAATAACTCAAATCCAATATGATTAAATACTGCCCATACTGTCATTACTATTAATGCTGTAAGCAAAGGAATGTAATGAAGGGGTAATACAAAAATTATGCCTATAAAGAAAAAAGCTTGGATAAATGCTTCACTTGGATCGAATGCAAAAGATGTCCAAAGTGTAGGCTCTCCAGAGCGATGATGTCCGTAATGTAGCTTTTTAAACAGTAAAGGATGGTGAAACAATCGATGCATAAAGTAAAAATATGCATCTTGAAAGATAAGTAATGCAATAAAACTTATGCCTAAATACCACAATCCATATTTATCTATAGAAGTGTATAAACGGGTAAATCCTAAATCGTATGCTGCTATCGCCAATGCCGCACAAAAAGCAAAAATTACCGCGCATAATAACGATAATTCCATATCTTGTTTAATTTTTTTCCATGACAGAGGCTGACGGCGAGGTTTAAATAAAATCAAGTAGAAAATTAAATGCGTTCCCCCGCAGATTAAAAAGTATCGACTAATAATTATGCCGAAAAGAGCAAGCCAGTCTAAGCAAAACTTGTTCAAGACTAATAATAAATTCTGTTGCAAACTAAGTTCCTAACTGATTAAAATTTAGCCGAGCTATCTATTAATTTTTATCCTATAACAGAATATTATCATTACTTACACAACACCGGAAATATTTTCTTAAATTTGGGCAGTTTTTTTACGATAACCTTTAACATCAACCATTGCAGAAGCCGAAGAATCTTTAAGTTTCTTAATAACGCTAAAACTGCCGTCTGTTTCTAAAATTACTGCTTCTGCATCTTCTAGTGCTGCCATTCCATTTTCACGCAAAGCGGCTAATACTTCACCTTCGGTTACTCTTTGATGCCGCAAAGCATGATGCTGAAATTCTCCTTGGAAAAGCAATAAAGTTGGTTCTGCTTTAATCCATCCTTGGAATATATTAGAGCGTACTGAAATCCAAGTGATAATAAATTGAAAAAGCACCAACATTGCAATTGCTAAAGCTCCCTGTGCTAAGGAAGTATCTTTTGATAGCATTAAACTTGCTAATATAGAACCGAATGCGATTGTAACAACGAAATCAAAAGCATTCCATTTTGATAAAGTTCGCTTTCCGGAAACACGAAGTAGAATGATTGTAGCTATATAGCCAAAGGTTCCAACTATTAACGTATGTTGCAGAGCATCCCAACTATTAAAAAACAAAGCTTTTCTCCTTAAGTTATAAACATATAATCTAATCAAAAAAAATTAGGCAGAATGATTTAATTGAAACTTCTGCCTTTGAACAAATATTTTAGGTAATCATTAATATTCAGACTACCGGACATTTTTAATAACGATGATTAGTTGTTTGGTGGTACAACTTTAACATCTGTTTTCACAGATTTTACACCTAAAATTTCTTTTGCTAAAGGTTCGATTGTATTGTATTCCTTTTGATTGGGAACTGTACCACCAATTGATACTGCACCATCGTTAGCTTCAACAACCAATTTTCCACGGGGAATATTTGCTTCTAATTTAGAACGAACTTCGCTTGCTAAATCGGCATCTGCTCTATCGGTTTGATCGCCAACAATATCGTTACGTTGCTCTCTAGCTCTGATATCAGAATTTAGTTGATCTTGGCGAATTTCGCTATTAGCATCTTCTAAAGTTTCTTCAACTTTGGTGGCTTGATCTACATTACCACCAACTGAATCGGGAGCATCAGCACTCGTCTTTGCGGTGTCATTATCGCAAGCGGCAGAACCAAAAAGTAAAATACCACCTAATACTAATGTTGCTAATTTTTTCATTTTTCTCCTCACTATGTTTTTTTTGCTAAATGATCGGAAATTAGTTTATTTATTATAAATGGAAGACGGCAAACAGAGTGTTTGTGATTCTAATTAATACTCTGCTTGCAACTTTAATTTCTTCCACTTAATTTCTATCGATCTTTACGAATTTCAGTTTTGCCATCAACATCAATGTCTAATTCTTCACGGCGAAGTGTTTCTTGAGCTTCTACAGTTTCGCGCTCAACTTCTTTACGAACTTTTACTTCTTCACGAACGAATGCTTCTTTATTGATATCAGCAGATTCTTCGTAAACATCCATACGAGCAACTTCTCCACCAGAGAAATCAGCAGTTCCCGGAGTTACCGCTCTTTCATTTGTAGGAGTAGTACGTTCAATTACTACTCTTTCTTTCTCAATAGGAACTGCTACTTTTGCTGTTTCTGTTTCAACTGTTTTACCAACAGAAACTTCACCAGCTTTATAACGCTCTTTATCTGCTACTAAACGTTCTTCGTAAAGCTTAACGTTATCATTATCTGCAACTTCTGCACGAGGAGCGGGTTTAGGAGGTGTTGCTGCTGGCTGTGCAGTTTGTGCAGGTGCGGGTGCGTTGTAAATACCAAATTCTTCAACACCACAGCGCTGCATGATTGATTCAGCACGTTTCACTTCAGCTTCGGTACCAGTTACCATTACCAAGAAGCTACCGCCGGAAACTCTGTCGTTGTAAATTTTTGCTTTCTCTTCAGGTATTCCCAATCCAACCAAAGCACCAACTAATCCACCAGTCGCTGCACCAATTGCGCCACCGGCTAAAGTTGTGGCGATCGCAGTTGCTTCAGCACCAGCGAATATGATAGGACCAATACCAGGAATTGCCAATGCTCCTAAACCTACGAGCAAACCTGTAATTCCGCCCAAAGCACCACCAGTTAAAGCTCCAGCAGCAGCACCTTCATCAGCTTTGTTACCAACATCTTCTGTGGTATCAACGCCATCTATTTTATCAGCGTCACGGGCGATGACGGAAATTCTATCTCCATCGAAACCCGCATCTTTTAATCCACGAACGGCTGCTTCTGCTTCGCCGCGGCTATAAAATAAACCAGCGGCTCTTTTGTAGTCGATATTATTTGTATATGTCATTGTTGATTTCTCCTAATTAACAATAAGTATGTTTCGCTATATGTGTATATTTAATTCAACATTCACATTGTTTGAGTACGCGAGAAAACATTTGCCAAGCGTTTCATTTGCGTACATTTAAATCATCTCAAGCTTCTTAAAATTTCGCTTCTATCAAAAGAACGGTGAATTAGTTAATCGAAAGATAGAGAATTGTCTATATTTAATAATATTGACTTTTCATATTTTAATTTTTTATTTTTAATTCTTTTTTATGAAGCTAATTCAAAGATATTACCGAACTAGATTATGATTAAAAATAATAACTTAAAACCCTATATGTTAAGGTTTCAAGCTCTCAATAGTACTATTTAAATTTCATGCATCTTAAAAAAAACAAATTTGATAAACCAAATATTTATATATAGATTAGATAGTTACTGAACAAATATATTTAGCTGCAATATAAGTTATATCTCACGTTATTAAATTATGAATCTAACTTAAGGTAGATTCATAATTGAGTTGAATATAACTTGCGGCAGTCTTTTTCTGACAATTTAAAAAATGAAGCTTATTGCTTATTACCCTAAAATCAAAAATCGAAAATAGATATGATTGAAAAATCTAATAACGAACGCCTTCGCCGATGGCGACTCATCCTTGGTAGTAAAAAAGCCGACGGTACTGACTGTAAATTAACTGGTAATGATGCCAAAATGGATAAATCATTAGATGCACTGTACGATTCCGAACGCTCTGGGGGTTTGGGTAGCTCGCCGCCAAAAGTTGCTCGTTGGCTCGGCGATATCCGCACTTATTTCCCTTCTTCTGTAGTAAAAGTGATGCAGCTTGACGCACTCGAACGTCTTAATCTGCGTCAAATGTTGCTGCAACCAGAAATGTTGTCAGCAGTGGAACCAGACGTACATTTAGTGGCAAATCTGCTTTCTTTGAGCAGCATCATGCCAGAAAAAACCAAAGATACTGCTCGTCAAGTTGTACGCAAAGTTGTGGAGGAATTGCAGCGCAAACTGACAAATCCCATTCAGCAAGCGGTAATCGGAAGCCTTAACCGAGCTATCCGCAACCGTCGTCCCCGCTATAACGAAATCGATTGGAATCGCACCATCCGCGCTAATTTAAAACACTATCAACCAGAATACCGGACAATTATTCCTGAAACTCGCATCGGCTACGGACGCAAACGCAGCAATTTACGCAATATTATATTATGTATTGACCAAAGCGGTTCGATGGCAACTTCTGTAGTTTATGCTGGAATATTTGGAGCAGTTTTAGCATCTTTATCAGCAATTCAAACACGGATAATTGTCTTCGATACGGCAGTTGCAGATTTAACCGATGAAGCACAAGATCCAGTAGATTTACTGTTTGGGACTCAACTAGGTGGCGGTACCGATATTAATCGAGCCTTAGCTTATTGTCAAAGCTTTATTCAGCAACCTCAAGATACCATTTTGGTATTAATTAGCGACTTGTACGAAGGTGGCGATCGCCGACAAATGTTGAAGCGTGTTGGGGCAATAGTAAATTCCGGCGTGCAGCTAGTAACTTTACTTGCGTTAAACGACGAAGGCGCACCAATGTATGACCATAGAATAGCAGAAGAATTTGCTAAAATGGGTAGCCCCGCATTTGCCTGTAGCCCTGATAAATTCCCCGACTTAATGGCAGCCGCGATTCAAAAACAGGATATTGCTCAATGGGCGGCTGCGAATGATATTGTTACGACATGAGGGAATTGAGGATTGGGCATGGGGAATTGGTAATTGGTAATTGGTAATTGAGAATATGTAGGTTGGGTTAGAC
>CAYMZW010000108.1:0-16889 GCA_964395005.1 uncultured Rivularia sp. | reverse complement strand
GAGTAGGGAGTAGGGAGTAGAAGAATGTACCTCCTGCAAACTGCAAAGTGCTGTAAATTGATTTTTTTAATCTTTTGATGACCGATCGCCTTAATCTTAATCAACTCTGGGTAGCAATAGTCACTTTTTACTTATGAGGCTCTAATTCAGTATTTATCTATATTGATACTCTTGACATTATCACCACAATAGCAATAAGAGTATTTTTTACAACAATAATCTATATAAAGATTCATGTATAGAAAATATCGAATATATTTAAAGTTTTGATAAAGTAAACTTAATTGACTTCTAGTCGATAGTAACAGGATTGATGCAGCTACAACCGTATATACACTATTTTAAAGATTAATTTTTTCCTAATTTGGCTTTATTAAGAAGATTTATCTAAGTATTTTATAAGCAAAATTACTCATAGTATTAACAAGAGTATTAACTTTATGTAAATATTGCTTTTTATGGAAGTGGCGATACCAGGGCGTTAGCTTCGTTTTACGCTATTTTTTTGCGCGTGACTTTACTGATTGACTCAACAAACATTTTTTTGTTTGGCATTACGTATACAGACTATTTTTGAGTTAATATCAAGCAAGTATATATTTTAGGTAAATTATGCTCATAGCTATTGCTAAGTAATAATTCTTACTAATATTGATTTTACGATACTAACTGGAAATGCACTATTGCTTGCCAGAGGATAAATCTAATTTTACTGAAGGTTGGCATACAAGGGCTTTGGACGGACAAATCTTTGACAGAAAAAGCACTTTTCTAGATTAAAACGCGGTTGTTTATGAAATCAGTGTCTGTCAAGTATCTGAAGGGTGAATTAATGAAGTTAATGTTGGTATGTACTTCCGGAGGTCATTTCTCAACTATGAGGAGATTAGAGTCATTTTGGTCAAATCACGAGCGGGTATGGGTGACTGACTGGAAAAAAGATACCAAATTATTGGAGGATGACGAAAAAGTTTACTGGTTGCCTTATCAAGCTCCCAGAGACATTTGGGCTTTTTTACGAAATATTCCCCGAGTATTTATGAGTGTTCATCTAGAACAGCCGGATATAGTAATTTCAACGGGAGCTAGTATCGCTGTTGGTTTTGCTTTTGCAGCTAAATTTTTCGGAAAACGGTTTGTGTATGTTGAAAGTATCTCTCGATGTGAGGAACTAAGTTTATCTGGAAGATTGGTTTATCAATTGAGCGATGAATTTTATGTACAGTGGCCGAATTTGTGTAGTAAGTATCCAAAAGCAATTTTTAAAGGGTATGCTTAAAGGCTTTTATTCAGGTGCAAAAATTAATTTGATTTAATTAAAAAAATGATTACGGTAACTCTAGGAACGATTCCCTTTTCTTTCGATCGAGCTATCGATTGGCTAGATAGTCTTTTGGATGCTGGGGTAATTTCGGAAAGTGTTTTTGTGCAGCATGGAGCAACTGATGTATCTAAGCTAACAAAATATCCTTTTGTCAAAACTACACCAATAGTTGAAACGAGCTTTTTAATGAAGACAATACAAGAGTCTCGCTTAACTATATCTCATGCTGGGCAGGGGCTAACGCGGGGATTAGCAGATAAGGGAGCGTGTTTTATTTTAGTACCGCGTTTATCTCGTTACAAGGAGCATATAGATGACCATCAATTGTGGTTTGCTCGTGGAGTCGAGAAAATGGGCATACCTTATTGCACTAGTTTAGATAATTTAGAGCAAGCAATAAAATGTCCGCCACCTAGTTTTAAGGGACAGATATTCGAGGGGCCTAGATTAGCAGAACATTTGATGCAGATATATCCGGGATGAGTTGCCACGGTACAATAGAAAAACAATATTTATTGATAAACAGACTATAACTATAGCTTAAAAAAATTAGAGATTTGGAGCAAGAGTTCGTATGAATAGAATTGCCAAAATAGTAATACATCATTGGAAACTGCTCTTAGCTTGGAATGTTTTGGTGTTAGGAGTAACGGCGATTAATGTTACGACAACGCCCAAGGTTTGGAATAGCCAAGCACAGTTGATATTGCCTAACATAACTAGCGATAGTGACGCAGATTT
Source organism: uncultured Rivularia sp. (assembly GCA_964395005.1). Lineage (GTDB taxonomy): Bacteria > Cyanobacteriota > Cyanobacteriia > Cyanobacteriales > Nostocaceae > Rivularia. The sequence continues at coordinate 14,824 of CAYMZW010000108.1, read as the reverse complement.
GGGTAAATTGGGTAGTTTTCGCGACGGGGGAGTCGTTTTTTCTCAACAGATTAATCCGTTGAATATTCTATCAGACATTGCCATGAGCGACGATGTTGTTAATCAAGTATGGCAAAACGATCCTGAAAAAGATGAATTTTCTCGATTAAGCAATTTTAAGAAACTGTTTGAAGTTTCCCCTGAAAAGGAATCTACTGTTATATCTGTCTCTGCTGAAGGCTCTAGCCCTGAATTAGCCAGAGTGCGAGCAACTGCATTAATTAGCGCTTTTCGCGATCGCCTCACTGAATTACGCCTCGATGAAGCGCAACAGCGATCGCAGTTTATGCAGCCGGAAGTGAAGCAAGCTTATAAAAAGTTATTTAAGGCACAAAAAGCATTAAGTGAATTCAAGCAAAAAACCAATTTGGTTAGCTCGGAGGAGCAGACTAATAAGATTATTTTAGCTATCAATACTTTGAAGACGGAACAAGCTCAAGCTATAGCCCAAGCCAAAGCTGCTCAAGCTACAGTACAAACCTTATCGGCACGGGTAAATATGAGTCCGGGGGCAGCAGTAAATTCTGTAAGGCTCAAAGAATATAAAGAGTATCAATTAATTCGAGACGAGTTAAGTAAAGTCGAAGTTGAGTTGATGGAGAGCTTGGGAACGTTAACTAACGATCATCCTCAAGTGCAGAATTTACAGTATCAACGGGCTGTTTTACGCAATCAACTCGATGGGTTTATTGGTGCTAAATCCGATCCCGGAGCAATCAATAAAATCATGGGAGAAAACACCGCTAATTTAGCCGAGAGGCTGATTGTAGCAGAAAGCGAAGCTGTAGGGATGCTGGAAAAAGTGGGACAATTACAACCCCAAATCGATAAATTAAATGCAAGTTTAAATTCCTTACCCCAAAAACAAGCAAAATTACTTGAATTGCAACGACAGTATGACATTGCTGAAGGGGTTTACAACGGAGTAGTCGCACAAGCCGAGCAAGCAAAACTCGGTGCTTTCAGCGCTTACCCTAGCACTCAAATATTAGCTAAACCCTTACTAAATACTAAACCAGTTGGGCCTAAATTAAGATTGATGATACTTGGAGCATTGTTAGCTTCCGGTTTCGGTAGTGCGGCGATCGCTTTATCTTTGGAAAATCGCAACCCATTACTCAGCCCCAAAGATATAGTGCAAACCAACATTCCGGTACTTGCGAGCATACCATACATCAAAAACATCAATGTAAAATCTGAGCGAAAACTCGGAGGAGAAATCGAGTTTCAACGCTTAGCTTCCGCAGTCAGCTTGATGCAGCTAAATTCTGGAAGGTTGATGATTGCTAGCGCTACCACCTCCGAAGGTAAAACTACAACTAGTTTGGGGTTAGCAAATGCGCTGCTCAATCTGGGTTTTAAAGTATTACTTGTTGACGGAGATTTTCGCAAAAGCGAACTTTCGCAATCTTTTGGTTATCAAATAAAAACACAATTTGACTCGCGATTTATACACAATAATATTCGCCCCAATCTGGATTTATTATCAGTTAATATTGCCGAAGATAAAATTTCAGAATTTGTTGCTCGTGGAGAATTTGAACAACATTTGAATTATGTACAAAGCAATAAAAGTTACGATTATGTGTTGGTAGATAGTTCTCCAGTTACTTTAACACCGGAAGCAGCATTACTCGCCAAAATAATAGCAAAAGTCTTGTTTGTGGTGCGTTCAACAAGCAGCCATCGTAACTATTTTTGCGACAGCATCGAACAATTAACCAGACATAAAGCAGAAATTGTCGGGTTAGTAATCAACGGCGTAGAAACAAGAGCGCAAGGCTATATGTACGGACAAAATATTGCCCAAGTTGAGTAATTGATAATTGGTAATTGATAACTGAAATGAACCAGCAATCGGTTTTGAAATCTGCTGCTAAACAAACACCGGAGGATAGTAGTTTATTCTCCGGAATTTGGATTCGTTGGGGAAAATTAACTCTTGCGGAGAAAGTTGTTTGCGCGAATATAGCTTTAATCCCTTTATGGTGGATGTGGGGTTGGAGATTTTATTTCATATTTTTAGTGGCAGGTATTGTTATTTATGAATGGCTTAACAATAAAGAAATTCGCCTTTCTCGTCCGAGTACTGCTGCCGTTGCAATTACCTGCTATGGTTTATATGTTTTAATAGTGCGATATTTTTATGCAGAAATGGAGAGTTTACCACTAAACTTTCATACTGTAATGTCACCTATTAATAACGTAATTTTCTTTGGTTTATCGCTATGGTACGTTCAAGATAGAAAAATACGTATTCGTGTTTCGGCTGTTTGTTGGGCTTTTACAGTTCTAATCGCCACGATGTTGCTAACATGGGCAGTAATTTATTTTGGCTTAAAGCAAGCAGACTATGTACCTCCTCTTTCAATTTATGGTGTTTTAACTGGTAAATCAGGAGAATTTACACCTGGTGATGGTAATAGTAATTATTTAATGCCTTACTTTCCTACAGATGAATCTATAGGGGGAATGGTTCGTTTTTTGTACTTTTTTACTGGCCCGGAAGCTTTAGCTTTAGTAATGGGTTTTGTTTGCTTGTTATCGCTCGATATTAAAAATCGTTTTTGGTCAATATCTTTATTATTAGGTTCGGTTTTTTTACTGCTTACAAGTGGAACTCGTTCGGTTTGGGTTAGTTTACCAATTGTTTTAGGTTTGCGATATTTGTTTACTGCGGGAAAGATTTTTGGCCCTGCATTTATCTGCGGATTGTTGGCAATTGTTAGTTTAAGTACTTTGTCGGTTCCTGTTATTAGTAATGCGGTAGCAGATAATATTATGAATACTGCTGATAAAACAGCAAATGCTCGTGCAGATTCGACAGAAGTTCGCGGCGAAATTTATCGATTAACAATCAAAGGTATAGAAGATGCCGATAATTCAAAATTCATTTTTGGTCATGTTTTTAATGGAGAAGGAGTTTTACCGGGATATAAACCGGCACAAGTTGGAACTCATAGTTTTATTTTAGGAACTTTACTTTATCGAGGAGGGTTGTTAGGAAGTCTGCCTTTTGTAGTTTTTTGGATATCACTACTTTGGTGGTTGTATAAAACGCGATATGACAGACCTTTATGTCTGTTTGTGTTTGTACTTTTTAGCTTAACTTTTGTGACAATGGAGTTAGAAATGCCAGTTTTACCGATTACTCTTCTTTGTGTAATGCTTCGTAAAAATAAAGAGGGAATTGGGGATGGGGAATTGGGCATGGGGCATAGGGCATGGGGCATAGGGAATAGAAGTAATGCAGAAAATTGATTTAGAAAATCCTTTAGTTAGCGTAATTATCGGCAACTATAATTACGGTGCTTTTATTAGCGAAGCAATTGAAAGTGTTTTGAATCAAACATATAAAAATTTTGAGTTAATAGTTGTTGATGATGGTTCAACAGATAATTCGCGGGAAATTATAAAAAGTTATCAAGATAAATTAATTGCGATATTTCAGGAAAATGGGGGACAAGGTGCGGCTTTTAATAAAGGTATTGCAGCTTCAAAAGGTGAAATTATTTGTTTTTTAGATTCGGATGATTATTATTACGAAAAAAAATTAGCAAAAGTTGTAGCAGCATTTAATAAAAATCCCGATTGGGTACAAATTTCTCACGGCAGAACTTCGGTTAAAGCTGATGGAACAATTATCGGACGAGATCCAACTTTTTTTAATCAAGGTGATGTCACTCATCTATTGCTGAAATGGGGAAGATACGCTTGGGCGGTAACTTCGGCTTTAGCTTATAGACGTTCGGTATTAGATAAGGTTTTACCTTTTCCCAAACGTCCCCGTGGAGGAGATACTTATTTAACTGCAACGGTGCCTTTTTATGGAAATATCGGATATATCAAAGAACCTTTAATGTTTTATCGCCATCATGGTAGTAATATGAATGTCGGAAGTAGCGATTTAAAACATTTAATCCAACAGCGCGAGGATACAGCTAAATGTATTAATAAAGCTGCTATTAAATTAGGACTGCAAGAGAGTTTTGATATTGCCAGAGATGCCGATTATCGCAGTTTAAAAGTAATGGAAAAAGGTGTTGCTTCTGTACAAGAAACTATAAAAATATTTTGGATAACTTGTCTCGAAAGCATAGCTATAGGCTATGGTAGCAAAGATACTGTAGAAAGATTTATTAGAAGAGGTATATGTAGTTTGTTTCCTAAAGAAGCAGATACATATTTACGTTTAAAACTTAGGCGTTATCTTCTATTTAAGCTTACAGGTAATAAATTTGAGATAAAAAGTAAGATAAAAAGTAAGATAAAAAGGAGAATTAATAAATTAATTAATAATATTAGTACTTCCTCACGTTAATTTTGCTCGTAGTAGCGCTTTAGCGCACTAAGATTCCGGAATTAGGAGGCGCTGAAGCGCAACTACAAACATTTTTATTTTTCCATTAAGGGCTATCTATGACTACTTCATTATCTAGAACAAAACAAGACGAAAAAAAGCAATGTCTAACAAAAAAACTATTTGTAATACCGGGATACTGCGATGTTTTAGGAGGTACAACGGTTAGTCTTCTAATGCTGGCGAAAGGATTTTCAATCTGTGGATTATCAGATAAATTATGCATTTTAATCCAGAAAAACTCGTTTATGGAAAAGTATTTTCGAGATGCAGGTTTGGATAATCTTGTAAAACCGATTGAAGCTGATAATCCTCATCAATTTTTTCAAAAAGCACTACTATGGGTAGGAAAGCAACCAAAGGAATTTCCTTTATTATTAGATAATTGTGTTTGGCGGAATTACTTACCGATTCTTACATTATTCTCGCCATATCTTCGTTTGAGCAAACGTAAAATTTATCATTTTTGTCACGATTTGGCTTTGTCTTACAATAAACTGGGGTATTTAGCCAGAAAAATAGCTTTTGCTAGTCTTTCTCCCGGTGCCATTTGTAATTCACAATTCACGGCAAAACATATCTGTAGTTTTATGCCAGATATTCGAGGGATTCTTTATCAACCTGTAGATTTAGAAAAGTTTAACGCCCAAAATTTGGATAGCGCTCCCCCCGATAATTTAAAAGCTATTATAAATTCTGGTGCGAAAATAATGCTTACTCCTTCGCGGATTAATAAACCTAAAATTGTCAACGATAAAAATCTCAGAGCGCTGATTGAAGTATTAGCACATTTAAAAGCAATGGGTGAAAATTATCATGCAGTTGCTATAGGTGAAGACAAATCTCCCCAAAAGATTTACAGTCAGGATTTAATAGAAGCTGCTATCAATGCCGGAGTTGCAGACAGATTCACGATTCTTCCCCCAGCCCTGAATATTGAAGATTATTATAAATGTGCAGATATAGTAGTTACCCTTGCTCCGAGAGAACCTTTTGGGCGCACGGTTGTAGAAGCAATTGCTTGTGGGGTGCCGGTTGTTGGCAGCAATACGGGTGGTATTAACGAAATTTTACAAAATTTTGCTCCTGAATGGACTGTCAACCCCGATGATTCGTTACAAGTTGCCAAAACCATTGTTGATGTTACGAATAATTCTCAAAACCAAGAACTTTTAATAAAAGGTCGAAATTGGGTTGAAAATCAATGCAGTTTAGAAAGTTATGCTTTAGGTATGATGCAAATTATAGGCTTAAATTAGCAGTGAACAGTTAACAGTGAACAGTTAACAGTGAACAGTGAACAGTAAACAGTTAGCAGTTATTTCTAAATTATCTACCCCTTCTTACTCCATCACTTACTTTCTTATTCAGATTATTTAATTTAACGGATTATCCTAACTAAAAGTATAGATTTTTTCTATGAATAAAGTTATTTTTTTTTCAGGTGCAAATCCTCCTCAAACAGGAGGAGAACTCTACAATTTTAAACTTTCGGAATATCTGGATAAACAAGGATGGCAACAAGAATATGTCAGCCTGCATGAAAAAAGACATTATTTAAGGATAGGCAAAATACCATTTATTGGAAATATTATAGTATCTTTAATACTGGCGATAATTCTGTTTAGATATAGAGGTATTTTAGTTGAAGACCACTATTTTAGTCAATATCTATTTTTGACAAATACTGTTCAACGTATTTTTTTTAAAAGTAAAATTATAGTTGTCGTACATCTGTTTTACGGTTATGACAGTAGCGATAAATTTTTAGTTAGAAGGTTTATCAATAAAATAATAGAAAAAATTAGATTATCCTTCGCCGATTTAATTATCACTAGTAGCGAGTATTCCAAAAGCGAAATAGTTTCCCTAGGAATTAACCCCGACATAGTTCATGTTTTATCACCGGGATTAGATCGAGAGAAGTTTAATATTTTATCTTCACCTGGTAGATTAGACAGCGAAGATAGTAAAACAAATAAAAAAATCTTATGTGTAGGAAATTACGTTTCAAGGAAAGGTATAATCTATTTGATCGAAGCCTTCTCCCAAATAGAACGGCAAAATTTTACCTTACATTTAGTAGGGAATCGTAAAAATAATTCTAGTTACTACAATCAATTAAATAATGCTGTAAAAAAACTTAAATTAACAGAATGCGTTGTCTTTCATGATGGTTCAGATCAAGAAAACATTAAAAAATTGTATGCTTCCGCCGACATATTTGTTCTACCTTCTTTTAAAGAAACCTTTGGCATTGTCTTTTTAGAAGCGATGCACTACGGATTACCAATAATTTCAACTAATGTTTCCGCAATGCCAGAATTAATCGAAGAGGGTAAAAATGGTTTTTTAGTTCCACCCGCTGATTCTCAAGCTTTAGCCAAAGCAATATCAAAATTAATTGAAAATCCACATTTAGTTAAGCAAATGGGAGAAATAGGACGAAAAAAAGTTGCAACTTCTTATTATTGGGAGCAAAGTGGTTTTGAGTTTGTGAAGATTCTTGAGAATATGTAGAGAGGGTAGAGGGGGAGAATAAATAACAATTATCAATTACCTATTCCCTATTCCCTATTCCCTATTCCCTATTCCCTATTCCCTATTCCCTATTACTTTAATTAAAATGCAAAATATTTCGTCAATTGAGAATACTGCAATTAAAGAAAAAACGTCTTTGCCAGATATTTTAGTTGTTTCGCGTACTTTTTTTCCGAAGGAAGGTGGTATTGAAGAGTATGTATACAGCCGCTGTTTGCAAAATCCCCAAAGCATGATTCTGTTAACAGCCACTTTTGATGGTTATCAAGATTTCGATCAAAAACAAGAGTTTCCCGTACATCGTTGGTATTTACCAAAAGTGCCTCGTTTGTTTGGTTTAGGAGCGATAATCAAACAAGTTTGGAATATGTTTTGCTCGTTTGTTTTAGCAATTAAACTCTTTTTTCGCTATCGCTATAAACGTATTGACTGGGGACATGGTTATGATTTTCCCTCTATTTTATTGTTAAGCTATATTTTACCGATTCAATTTTTTATCTACGTACATGGCAATGATATTCTTTGCCCTTTGCGTAATCCCATATTGAAAAAATTATTTGAATTCACTTTGCAACGCAGTACGGGAATTATTTGTAATAGCTCTTTTACAAGAGATTATCTCAGCGAAAAGTTTAATTTCAATTCTCCTACTTACGTTATTAATCCCGTAGTTAGAGCCGATAAATTTGGCGATAATGCTCAAAATCAACAGTATCTAGAAAATGCGCGGTTAAATATCCGTAAAAAATACAATATTCCGGAGAATGCAATCGTAATTCTTTCGGTAGGAAGATTGGTAAAACGTAAAGGTTTCGGAACAGTAATTGATAATTTAAAGCAACTTTTAGATCGAGGTTTAAATGTCCACTATATAATTTGTGGCAGAGGAAAAATACAATCAGAATTAGAACAAAAAGTTTCTCAATTACAGCTTACACGGCGAGTACATTTTGCAGGATTCGTATCTGACGCAGATTTAACTGATTATTATGCAGCCTGTGACATCTTCGCCATGCTGACATATTTTGATGCCCAAAATGCGAGTATAGAAGGATTTGGCATAGTTTACGCCGAAGCTGGTTACTTCGGTAAACCCGTAATCGCTTCTCGCGTCGGTGGTGTAGAAGATGCAGTACACCACGAAGAAAACGGTTTATTAGTAAATCCAGATTCCCCAGAAGAGATTTCGACAGCATTGCTGAGATTGTGTGAAGACAACCAGCTACGCGAAAAATTAGGGAAAAAAGGAATGGAGTTGGTACTTAGGAGTTAGGAGTTAGGAGTTAGCAATTATAATTATTCGCCTTTGTATATCAGTCTTGAAATTGATTTCTCACAGAGAAAGCCTCCGGCTTACAAGGCGAGATTTTGGGTTTAACAAAAATAGTGCAGTTAAATAAATTACTCTTAACTCCCAACTCCTAACTCCCCACTCCTAACTCCTAACTCTTAACTCCTAACTTATTAAAATGACTAACATCACTACTAAAAAAATAGCTTCAAGCGGTTTATGGCTGACTGCTAGTTTCGGTTTTGCTAAAATTTCTCAATTGGTTGCTCAGATATTTTTGGCGCGTCTTTTGTCTCCTGAAGATTTTGGTGTTTGGGGGATGGTGCTGATTGTTACGACTCTTTCGGCGCTGTTTAAAGATGCTGCGATCGCGATGGTTTTGGTGCAGCGGGGTTTGGAGGATAAAAAGCTGGTAAATGCTGTTTATAGCTTGGGTGTGAATATCTCAATTGTGATGTTTGTTATCCAAGCTTTGGCTGGTTTTCCCCTATCTAAATTTTTTGAAGAGCCTTTAGTTTTTCCGCTGACTTTGACTGTGGCGAGTATATTTATTATCGGTGCGGGTGCGGGTTCTCACGGTGCTATATTGCAGCGACAAATGAAGTTTCGCGAGTTGGCGATTACTGATAGCTGTGCGGGATTTGCGCGTTTTGCTGGTGCGGTGATTTGTGCGTTTCTTGGTGGTGGAGTATGGTGTTTTGCGGTTGCCGAAGTTGCAATGTCTATAGTTGATGCTTTACTAAAACGTTATTTTAGTGGATATCGTTTTCAATATCATTTCAAGCCAGATAGCCAAGCAATTAGCGAAGTACGTAGTTATATTAGCAGCTTGATAGGCATCAATTTAGCTGTTTATGCAAATACGAATGCCGATAATTTAATTATTGGTAGATTAATTGGAGCAACGTCTTTAGGTTATTACAATCTGGCTTATCAATTGGCGATGCTACCAACATTTGCTCTGTCGCAAATTAACCGCATTAACTTGTCGGTAATGTCGCAGCGAGATGATGATGGCAGAAAAATATATCTTTGTCAGATGTTGGAAATGTATGCTGTATTGTATGCTGCTGTTTACGGTGTAGGTTTCGTTGTCGCACCGTGGATTATTCCTTTAGTTTATGGCGAGCAATGGAAGGCAGCGGTAAGCATTTTTCAGATAGTGATGATTTTTGCTTATGCTAGAGGCTTTATGTCAATTTTAGGTACGGCTTTGAATGCTATAGATAAGCCAAATATCAATGCGGCAATTAACTGGATTTTGGTACCGCTTTCAGTGCCTGCATTCTTTATGGGAGCTAAATTAGCAGGAGTTAAAGGAGTGGCGATCGCCGTTGCTTTAGTGATGGGAATTGGTGCGAGCATTTGGTTTTGGTTGGCAGTAAGTCGTGCTGCAAAATGGCATATTATGGACTTATTTAAACCAGTAATATTACCCACTTTAACTATTATAATAGCGCTGTTATCTGTTATTAATCTTCCTTTGCCTATATCGCTACAAAATTATCTTCAGCCACCTTTACTAATTGCGATTTATGTAGCGGGATTATCAATATTTTCTATGGGTAGAATTCCTAGATTATGCGTTAATTTGATCAAAGATTATTTTAGTAAACAAGGAAGTGGTAAATAATCGTAATAAGTTATCGGTTAACAATTAATCATATTTGACAGTCATACAATAAGTTAATTAATTAAATTCATAGATTAATTTTACAAAGTTAATGTTTAAAATAATTAGTCCACCCAGGTGGATTATGCGGCGTGTAGTAACGAATTGTATGCGCTGATTGCTTTTAAACATACTTTTATATGTATTGCAAGATGTAACCATTATTTTATTACCTACATGAAAGAACAGCCCATAGTTCAACTACCTTCTCAAACTTCGGATAGGCTTTTTTTCTTAGAATTTCTTAAAGCCATAAGTATTGTTGCGGTAGTATCATTTCATGCAATTTTCGTTCCTAGCTCTACGTTTACAGCAAGTGCTGGAATTTTAGAAACGTTGTTTGCTCCCTTAAGATTTTGCGTTCCAGTGTTCCTAACTATTTCGATTTTTCTATTTGAACGTAAAATTGCTAATTCTTCAACAGAACCAAAATTACTATTTAAAGAACGTTTAAATCGTTTGGGAATTCCAATTCTATTTTGGTTTAGTATTGCAGCAGGATTAAAAGCATTTAATGGAAATTCAACTTTAGAAATCATTACAGCAATTTTTCAGGGAGAAATATTTACAGGAGCTTATTATTTTTTAGTAGTCTTGCAGCTTCTGTGGAACTTTGTATTACTTAGAAATTGGTTGATTCAAGATCAAAATATTCTTACTACAATTATTAGTCAAGGAGTGGCTTTATTATTTGTTTATGCCACAATTAGCGGCTTATTTGTAAATCCAGTTTTAAAGATTTTAGAATTTCTAGAACGTCCTTTCATTATTTATTGGTTTGTTTATATGGCTTTTGGTTTATATATCGATCGAAACCTTGACTCCATAGAAAGGATATCGCGTTCTTTAACTAAAACCCATAAAATCTTAATTTTATGTTTGACTGCGGCAACAATGATGGTTGAATATAGAGTATTAACCATACTTTTAGCAGATTCTCTACGCCCCTTCGATTATGCAACATTTTCCTGCATTTTGAGCGTACCGACGATGTTTATATGTTTTGCATCAATTAACGAAAAAAGTTTACCGTCACCGATAGTTAAAATCACCAAAATATTATCAAAATACAGCTTAGGAATTTTTTGCATAAACGGCATACTATCGCAAATATTTTTATCTATTGGTACAAGAATATTTAATCGGACAAGTTTCAATTTTGTTGAAATACTTGGAATCAAAATTATCGGCTGGATCGGATTACTTTTATTATCATTACTGTTATCAATTGCGTTAAAACGATTGGGATTGAAAAGAATGGTTTGTTAGAAGGGAAGAGGGGGGAGAGGGGGAAGACGGGGAAGAGGGGGAGATGGGGAAAGAATAATCAATTACCAATTACCCATTACCCATTCCCCAATTACCAATTACCAATGCCCAATCCCCAATGCCCAATCCCCAATTCCCATTCTCCCTACAAAAATTATGCTGCTTCAGCAAGCTCCTCTAAATGAAAAGCAACGTTTTTGAGAGACATTTCAATTTCGCCACTGTAAGAAAGCTTTCTCCACATTCGAGTTGTAGCATTATCGAGCGCAGTTGAATCCAAGTATTGTGCAAAAACTACTAGCCTCTGTGAATCTGTTTCTGCTTGTGCCAAACTTTCTAAAAATTCTTGAGGTGCCATCGTTTACAATTCCATTAATGTTTGTTTGAGTCTTTATATTCTTGCCACATCTGGATTTTATTTTCTGGTAAGCTGCTACATTTTAATTTGAGCAATATAAAATCATAAACTCTGCGTACCTTTGCGCTTAACTCCGCGCTCCTTTGCGTTAAAACACATTAAAAATTCCTCAAAACGGAAACCCCAGTTAGTAGGGTGTGCTACGGCACCCATAAGTTAGATGCTCGACTACAAATTAAATCATGCCGTAACGCACCATCAATTACTACTGTGTGTGTAGGAAACTAATCCGCTCATCACAGTTACCATAAAGACAACTGAACTATTTGCTTGACAACAGGATCGAGATTTGACAGTGAAATACCTAATAATCTAATACTGCGGTTGTTTAATTCGATAGTTTTAAATAATGCTTTTGCTTCGTTAAAAATCGCATTTAAATCGTTAATTGAAACGCTCAAAGTTTTACTGCGGGTAATCTGCTGGTAGTCGGAAAATTTGATTTTCAGCGTAATTGTTCTGCCGCTTGCTTGATGTTTATCAATACGCTCTTTTAACGTAGTTGCAATTTTTTCAAGTTCTTTTAATATCGATGATGTATCGCTTAAATCAACTGCAAAAGAGTTTTCGGCACCAATTGATTTACGAATGCGATTCGCTTCAACTGCTCTATCATCTCGTGCCCTGGCGATATTGTAATAATAATAACCAGCTTTCCCAAACTGCCTTACTAAAAATTCGAGCGATCGCCCTTTCAAATCTGCTCCGGTGCGAATACCCAAATCGTTCATTTTAGCTGCTGTTACTTTGCCAATACCGTGAAACTTTTCAATGGGTAAACCTTCGACAAATTCTTGTGCTTGCTCAGGTAAAATCACTGTCATACCATTGGGCTTATTTTTACCAGATGCCATTTTTGCCAGAAACTTATTCATAGAAACCCCAGCGGATGCAGTCAGCTTAGTTTCTTGAAATATTTGATTTCTAATTAACCGAGCAATGGTAGAAGCATAGGGAATATTTTGCTTATTTCTCGTGACATCAAGGTAAGCTTCATCTAGTGCGATAGGTTCGAGTAAATCGGTGTAATGTCGGAAAATATGGTGAATTTGCGATGAGATGTTTCTATATACTTCAAATCTAGGTTTTACAAATATCAAATTCGGGCATCTGGCGATCGCTATTTTGGAAGGCATAGCAGAATGAATACCGTATTTTCTAGCTTCGTAACTAGCTGCTGCCACTACACCCCGTTGATTCGGAGAGCCACCGACTACCAATGGTTTACCATTATATTTAGGATTATCCCGCTGCTCTACTGAAGCGTAGAAAGCATCCATATCAATGTGAATGATTTTTCGAGTTTGATTCGCCATTACGCGAAGTTTAGTAACTTATGTACAAATACGGTATTTTAAAGATTAATTATATACTTTATTCAAAATAATTATTATCAGACTTACGCAAAGCCCCCCAAATTAGCGGGGGGTTGGGGGGATCTCAGAGTTGATAATGCCTGCTTTTTGGTTACGGTTGCGGCCATTCCTGATTATATATTTGTAGTAGCGTTTTAATACCTGCGAATCCCTAATCCCATAGGGTAAAGATAGTGCGATCGCCCTGGATTGATGTTAATTATTCTGGTTCTTGCATTTTGAAATTCACTGAGATATTCTATTCCCTGTTGCCCCCATCCCTGCATTCAGTAAAATTATTACCGAAAAATTATGTCTTTCTCAGAAAAAAATACTAATCAAAAATGGCGATTGAAACCAGGTTATTTAACGGAAAGTGGATCAGATTTAGAATCAGCTTTGATTTTTTTAGGTCGTTTTTTAACCGATCGAAGTTCGGAAGATCCTTTACCTAAAAAGTCTTTATTTTCTGATGATGGAAAGTTTGAATGGGGTGATGCAGCACCTTTAGAAAAAGTTATTAATTCACAAACCGATTGGGAGTTTCTTCTTCAGAATCCTTATTTATTTCGTAATTCATTTTTGATCGTTGAACCTTGGGAACACGTTGGTACAAATAATGAATATAACGAGACGGTAAGAGCATCAAAAAATGTGGCTTTTATCGCTCAAAAAATAGCCGATTGCGATTCAATTTTACTACCTGTTTGGCATACAGGACTTTTTGATATAAATTCGATGATTTCTATTCTTTCTTCTAGTATGGCTATAATATTAGAAGGGGGAAATGCTTCTGTTCATGATGCTTCTCAATGGACTCACCCCAATTGTTCTAGAGAAGATATCTTAACTTTAGTTGAACAAATTATTCTCTCTCGTTCCCCTCAAAGTCCTCCTGCAATTATGATTTGTGTTAGTCATCAATTAGCAGCAGAAGCTCACATTCGTTTAATCAAGCGTGCTGTTAAAGATGTACTTAATACTGATGAATTAACTCGTGATATTGAAGGAGAAGCTTTAATTTCTCTCCAATCAATCTGCAAGAAAATTTCTTCTTTGGGAGAAAGTCTTAAAATTGAGAAACGAGATGGTAGAATCGTCGCTGAAGGTTGGGACGATGCTAATTTTGCAGTAGTTCTTAATGAAGATAAAGAAATTGGAGGTAGGGAATTATTACCTTATAGAACTCCCATTGCAAAAAACTCATCTATTCCTATTGAACTGCTCGAAGCTCATAAAATAATGGCTTACGAGCATGAAGGAGTAATTGATAAAATGATTTTAGAACATGGACGCGATGTTGATATTTCCATGTTTCATTATGAAGAAGTCAACGAAGAAGCAATTCTGTTTGCAAATTGGGCTTATATTTATCTTCATAACGCTATAGTTCCCCATCGAAATATAATCGCTGGAAGCCAACTTTCTTGGTTATTAAAATTACCATACTCGGTAGAAATATTAGCTTCAACAGAAGCATCAGGACAAATTTTAACCGAATGTTCCTGCACCTGTATTAACTACAAAGACTTTGAAACTAAAAAAATCCGTCGTTCTTTCACCTGTCAATTTCATCCGGAATTATTGAGCGACTTGCGAGAAATTGGTAAAAGTCCAGAACCCTCTTATAAAGAACTAAAACAAAGTGATGGAATCAGATTATTAGTAGAATTGCTTTATGAAGGAATACAGGATTAATTAATAGTTAGTCGGAGTTAAATTATCAATTAACTAACCTGCATACCAAGCTTCTTTTATTGTTATTTGGACTTACCCAATCGCAAGGGTGTCCGCAGGTATTTCAGACGTTTAGATCCCCCCAACCCCCCTTTAAAAAGGGGGGCTTTTAGATCCCCCCAACCCCCCTTTAAAAAGGGGG
>CAYMZW010000107.1:0-16980 GCA_964395005.1 uncultured Rivularia sp. | reverse complement strand
TCACTGTTAACTGATAACTGCTCACTGTTAACTGATAACTGCTCACTGTTAACTGTTAACTGAAAACTGTTCCGAAAATGGTTGATTGCTTTTTCGATGCAGTCTTTAACGTATTCGTCTAAACCAAACACAAATTGTAAACTAGCTTCTAGTTGTGGAGTTAAGTTAATTCCACGAGTTTGTAAATCTTTAATTGCCTGATGTAATTCGTTTTTGTGCTGCCAAATTTGTTCTAAGTTACATTGACAATACTGTTCGGATGAATCTTTTTTACTTATTGCCAAACAGTTTTTACCGCATCGAGTATCTTTAATAATTCGTGGTTCTTTTTCTCTGGCTGTAGCAATATCTAAAACTGTGGAGAATAATGAATCGGTTTCTTGTTGCAAAAACTGCTGCAATTCTACCGTCGTCATTTCAAATTTAATCGGTGTAGCAGCCCAACTTGCAAAATCTGGGGCCAATCTTCGCAGTTTTCGCAATACTTCTTCGTTTACCCAAAGTACCATCGGAAAAGGATGTTGTTTGCGAAATTCATCCCGTACATGATTGATAGTACTTAATAAATCGTCGAGTGCATTAACTGATTCCAAACCCAAAACCATTAATGCTATTTTTGGTAATTCACTTTTTTGATAATCATCTATCTTAATATGAATTGTGCTGTACAAACTCCTAGCATGAGGTGGTAAACAAACCTTTTGCAAAAGATAGTTTTTTCCTAAATTTTCCTGGAGTTGCTGTAATACTCGCTCCTGTAAAACTTGATAATTACAGCATACTAATGCGAGCGAAAATTCCCCGTTAGAAAGGGAAATTGCTCGCGTTAAACTTCTTAATGCGCCAGCATTAGCAGCTACTAGTGCTGAAGCATTAGCAGCAACTAAATCTGATTGTTGTGTTCTTCCAACCACGATCTAAACTTCCTGGTTTCTGCTAAAACTGGATTGATTGCAAACCAAACTCCTTGATTATCGCGATACTCGAAAACAAACAAGCTGCGTAACAAAGTATGATATTCGATATCGCCTCTAACTCGCTGTTGTTTTACTACTTGAAAAATTAAATCCCATTCCGGAGTATCAATCGCATTGGCTCGATAATCGCGATGTCTTTGAATTACTAACTCCACGCATTGCTTGCTAAAAGGCGGATCTTGTTCCCTGATACAATCAAACAGCAATCCTAGCAAGTCTCGCACGTGCCCGCCACTAATTAAACACAACCGAGTCAAAGCTTCCGGAGTCTCGAATAATTCCGTTATAAAATGTAATCTCTCTGCGGGATTAATAGTAGGAAAAGCCCTCGCTAAAACCATTTGCCGCAAACTATTCAAACCAGGAGTATAAATTTCACCAGTACGTTTACGCACGGGTATCATTGGTAAAACTTTTGGCGCGACACCACCACCCAAACGATGTTGTAATTGAGCGCTATCGTTGGAAAAAGTTAAACCCAAAGGAATGGTATAAACCATATGACAATTGAGTTTACGTAACTGTTCTCCTCTGTCAATAAATAAGTACTCCGGTAAAGAACGTCCCGATGGTAAAGGACGAATTGCTACTCTATCTAAGTTATCAACAATTACCACCAATCCCTTTTTACCTCTAGCTTTTAATTCCTCATTAGCACGAGCTAACAACTCAGTATTAATAGAGTGCAAAATATTCAGAGTTCGCGGTTCCAAATAATCCCTTAAACGTCGCCTTAGCTGGGGACTTTCTTTAGTTTTAGTCGTAATTTTAGCAATTCCTACCGATAATTCACCTTCCAATTCTAAATCCATCGGAGTTTGGAGAAAATCAACTATTTCGCCAAACAACTTAGCAAAATAAGAAGGCTTTATTCTAATTTTTATTGACTCCAAACTTTGAGAAACCTGTCCGGCAATCGCCAGAAAAATATCGGTAACATCCAAGTCCACCATTTCCAAAACGTGAGTGGATTCAAAATAAACAACATGAAACTTTTTAAGTTCCAACTCCGCTTTTAATCGCAGTAATTCTGTAGATTTACCGCAACCAATATGTCCCGTAAAAAGTTGAGTCGTAGGTGTATCCGGCGATATTCTAGTAATAGTCCTTTGTAGCGCTTCAATAATTTTTCCGCCCCTTACCGCAGCGAAATCAATATAATATCGACGAGCATCAGCATCTCCCATTACTAGGGGTTGGCTCGGATTACAAGCTTGATAAAATCTTTCTAAGTTTAGAAGCATAAAAGACTGCTACTCGCTTTATTTGAAAGACGAGATTTATAACACTATAATGATTTTTTCTATCGAGAAAGCTTCAGTTTGAATACAAATTTACAATGCAGTATTCCGGATTTATAAATAAGTTTTATCCGCATAATATTTGGATAAATTAGTTACAGAAATATTCACTTTTTGAGATATTACAATTACGTTACAAGCAACGATTCAACGGTTTCAACCGCCAGGTCAAAATGTCTATATATAACAACTATAGATCGTGAATATCGCTATTTTTTATACTAATTAGTTTTATCCAAGTGGCAGCTAAAATCTATGCCGTAGATTTTTTATATTTGGATTTAATGTTTAAAAGTAACGAACTTATAGTTTATTATCCATAACATCACCAAATAAGCATTATCTACAGATATCTTAAAATTAACGAACAGTAAAACTAATAATTTGCAACAGAGTAAACACAAAAAAATGTAAACTATTACATCAGCAATATTTTCATTAGATTCAAACAAACTGTCTTTATAAAAGTCGAAACTGCTTGAAAAGCGGCAGATATTATTGCATTCTTTAAATTTAGAATGATACTATTCTTACCCTTGTTTTCCCGGTGCGAAATTCAAATGAAGCTTCTTAAATACTATTATGTATAACTTAAAAAAGTAAAATTGTCTAAGTAAAGTTTCGTATGTAAAAAGAATAATAGTTAGATAAAGGAGTAATTATAAAATTAATCCTAGAAGTAATTATTTAAAACACAATAACTAAGAATTAAAAACAATAATGCATCAATTCTTACAATTTCCCGAACGAAGGCAATCTTTTATTCGGTCATCTCTAGCCGATAATTGATTTGGTGTTAAATATGTTAAATACGGTTTAACAACTTTTGCAGGAGTAACAAAATCGGTAATTCTAGATTCTTCGCTGTCGAAAGATTGTAAACCATTAACAGCATTTAACCCGATAACAGGTAACGCCAAAATGGCACAAAAAACAGTACTATGCATCTTCAACCTCAAGTAAAATTGTAGGTTACGTCATAGTAGATTCCCTCTCAAACAAACGAACCTTTTAACTGTCCAAAAATGTAAATTGACAATCAACTTACAATTAATCTGATAACTTATCCAGCGCTTTTTTGGCAAAACCGGATAAAAATTGTAAAGATGAAAGTATGAGAAAGAGAGAGGGGGAAGAAAAGGTAGAGTGGGAAGAGGGGGGAGACAAAGAAAAAAATAATTAACTCCTAACTCCGAACACGGATTAAATGGATTACACTGATTCCACGGATAATTGTTGATTAACTCCTAACTCATAACTCTTTTAATCTAAAATCTAAAATCTAAAATCTAAAATCGTATGTCTCGTTTTTCAGAAGCTGAAACTACCACGGTAAAAGATGTTGAAGTTAACACTACTTCAGAATCGGAATTTCTTAATGAATTACCCGGTGAAGTTGAAATGTCGCTTTTCGATCATCTGGAAGAATTGCGATCGCGAATTTTTTATTCGTTGATAGTCGTAGTGCTAAGTGCGATAGCCTGTTTCATTTTCGTCAGGCAAATTGTTCAACTGCTCGAAATTCCGGCTCAAGGAGTCAAGTTTCTTCAACTAGCTCCTGGTGAATTTTTTTTCGTATCGATCAAAGTAGCTGGTTACAGTGGCTTGGTTTTAGCTAGCCCATTTGTCTTATATCAAATTGCTCAATTTGTTTTACCGGGATTAACTCGACGAGAAAGACGCTTACTTATACCCGTATTTATGGGTTCTACTGTACTATTTTTGTCGGGATTGGTATTTGCTTACTTTGCGCTGATTCCCGCAGCTTTGAATTTTTTCATTAACTATGGTGCGGATGTAGTCGAGCAAAGTTGGTCAATTGATAAATATTTTGAATTTGTTTTATTATTGCTATTTAGTACGGGTTTAGCTTTCCAAATTCCCGTAATTCAACTTTTACTTGGCGCTTTAGGAATTGTTTCTTCTAAAGTAATGCTTTCCGGCTGGCGCTACGTGATTATGGGAGCGGTAGTTTTAGGAGCGATTCTTACACCTTCCACAGATCCACTTACCCAAAGTCTTTTAGCAGGAGCAGTTTTGGGATTGTACTTTGGTGGAATCGGTTTAGTTAAATTAATCGGAAAATAATAGAAATTAATATGAATGGGCGAATATAATATCTCCTCGAAGGAGACGCTCCGCTAACACAGCTACACAAGCAAAGTTTACCTGCCTAAACTAATAATATTTAAACCCGTGCAGACGGGTTTTGCCTGTGTAGCTGCGGTTTTAACCGCCGGATAACTTGAAGATGGTGAAGTCGTATTAATTCAACCAGATAGAGAAGTACCTTTAGGAAAAAGAGTTTCTTAATTTATTGATTTACCCATCACCAATTACCAATTCCCAATGCCCAATGCCCAATTCCCAATGCCTAATTCCCAATCCCCTTTTTCAAATTCGATGCTGCATTATTTCATTTTCCGATTTCCAAAGAGAAGCCGGTAAACGCCAATACATACTATTTTCTCTTTCCATAAGCTGATAGCCAATCAATTCCCTTCTCAAAGTAGCAAAATCCGAATGATGATTACTAATAATTTCATTAACCTGAGATTCTTTATAAATCAAATCTAGCTCAAACTTTCTTATCAACCACCGAAGTATTACAAAGCGTTTCTTCCTAGATGCAGGAATTCTAATTATTTGAATACCATCTAGATAACTTTTAAGAACTTTGTTTTCCCAAGTTTCTAATTTATTGTTTTTCATAGTTTGAAGGAATAGGATTGAAGTAACACTGAGAACTAATAATAAATACTGTAATTCCAAAAAACTTATTTATTTGTAACCCGCCTCTACAGTTTTTGTTTGTTTATTAGTGGTTTCAACCCCCGGTTTAATTAACTTTTATTCAATTAATTAGCTTTTTGGCATTCCGGCATATTTTGAATCCAAAATCCATCCGTTGTTAAAATCGAAAGTTCTCCTCTATTAATAAAAATTCTCAAAAAACAACGGCAGTTTTAATGAGAATAAATGCTGTAGCGCCAGCATACTTTATAAAGCTACAATATCCACTCAGAAGTACGCTCGCCTAAATCCAAAGGAACGCTGACAGCTTTACCAAGTCGCGGATGTTCTCGCGTTTCTTCAATATATCCCTGTACCTGTTTACTTCCTCCCATTCCATTAAGATAATTCGCTACGGTATCCAAATGCTCTAGGTATTCATTCTCAGTCAAAGGAAACGAAGCTTGCTCCAAATATTTCCACATTACCTGTAGAAAAAGTTTGCCTTGGGTGCGACGCAACTGGACATCATAGGAACGTCCCCACTTCTCAATCAATATTTGACGTAATTCTTGTCCTGTCATAACTTTACTTTGGGCTTTATTTACATTTAGTAATGATATGAAGTTCCGTAACTCCAGTATGATAGGAATATAAAGAAATGTAATGCTAAATAAAGAATGCCTTTGAATATCTGAAGATAGCAGAAGGCATTTATATAGGGCATGGGCAATCCAAGACTGGAGTTTCCCCATAAAAAGAACTCAAGTCAAAAAAAGTTAACAAAAATCAACCTCGAACCCGTAGATTATGGCTCAATTCTCTGAATCAATGGACGTACCCGATATGGGTCGTCGGCAATTCATGAACCTTTTGACTTTCGGAACAGTATCCGGAGTTGCTCTGGGAGTATTGTATCCCGTTGTCAAGTATTTTCTTCCACCTTCGAGTGGTGGTGCTGGTGGTGGTACCACAGCTAAAGACGAACTTGGTGATACTGTCAGCGTTTCTGATTTTTTAGGCAAGCACAACGTTGGCGATCGCACTTTGGTACAGGGACTAAAAGGCGACCCTACATACATTGTGGTAGATGGAAGCGAATCGATCCAAGATTACGGAATCAACGCTATTTGTACCCATTTGGGCTGCGTTGTACCTTGGAATATTGCTGAAAACAAATTTAAGTGTCCCTGTCACGGTTCCCAGTATGATGCTACTGGTAAAGTAGTTCGCGGTCCTGCACCATTGTCATTAGCGTTGAGTCATGTCACCGTACAAGATGACCAAATGGTAATTACTCCTTGGACTGAAACTGACTTCCGTACCGACGAAGATCCTTGGTGGGCTTAAACAGTAACCAGTGAGCAGTTATCAGTTATCAGTATCAATTTTTACGGCTTCAATCGGTAACGCGAGCTAGACTAAAAATTTCGTAATTTCTTCTTGAGGTCAATTCTAATAACTGCTAGCTGTTGCTTATTTTAATCCTGCGTTCCGAGTTCTTGAGATAAGAGCTAATAACTAATAACTAACGACCAATTCCTGAGAAGAGATGAGAAATAATTGTACGACTCGGTTAAGTCGCGTATTTAAAGCGATTTCCAAAACATTGCTTGTGGCGATCGCTACAGTAGCATTTTTCTTTACCAGTGATTTAGCAGTTCCCCAATCTGCTGCTGCTTATCCTTTCTGGGCACAAGCTGCATATCCGGAGACACCAAGAGAACCTACAGGACGTATTGTTTGCGCTAACTGCCACTTAGCTGCAAAAAATACTGACGTAGAAGTACCTCAAGCAGTATTACCAGATACCGTATTTAAAGCGGTAGTTAAAATTCCTTACGATACCGATGTCAAGCAAGTAGGTGCTGACGGTTCCAAAGTAGGTTTAAATGTTGGTGCCGTATTAATGCTACCTGAAGGGTTTAAATTGGCACCTCCAGAAAGAATTCCCGAAGAGTTAAAAGAGGAAGTCGGAGACGTTTACTTCCAACCCTATACCCAAGAGGAAGATAATAGTGTTTACTTAGTTGGACCGCTTCCTGGGGAACAGTACCAAGAAATCGTTTTCCCAATTCTTTCTCCGAATCCAGCTGTTGACAAAAATATTCACTTCGGTAAATACGGTGTTTACGTTGGTGGAAACCGAGGACGCGGACAAGTTTATCCGACTGGGGAAAATAGCAATAATAACGTTTTCGTAACTAAATCTGCTGGCACAATCACCAAAATTGCCAAAGAAGAAGATGATTTTGGTGGCGTAAAATATGCTGTTGACGTTCAAACTCCAGAAGGAGAAACCGTCACCACTTCTATTCCCGCAGGTCCCGAATTAATCGTTTCTGAAGGACAAGAAGTAGCAGCAGGTGAAGCTTTAACCAACAACCCCAATGTAGGCGGTTTTGGTCAGCATGATACAGAAATTGTACTGCAAAGTGCAGGTAGAGTCAGAGGATTGATGGCATTTGTAGCTCTTGTAATGATGGCTCAGATTATGCTTGTCCTCAAGAAGAAGCAAGTTGAGAAAGTTCAAGCTGCTGAAATGAACTTTTAATCTCGATAGTCATTGCTCTTAAATTATTCATATAAAGACAGGTATGTTACCTGTCTTTTTTTTTCATAAATTTTGGGTATAAACGAAGGAGCGCGATCGAACCCTGCCTTTTTAAGGGGTTGTATTTCACTTTTTATAGGAATGATTGCTCCACCGATTCTTAATTACATTCCCCAAGCAACCAGGATGAAAACCTCTGTGAATTAATGCTGGTTGACTATGCAGTATTTTTCTGTGCCCCTCTTCTCTTCTCGATCTGTTCTCTATTCCCTTGTGTAGAGCTATAACCAAAATTTATCTTCTTTCCATTTAGTGTTTCTTATCGCCTGTACTTTTAAAATGATTGTAAAAAATAATTAATACAATGAAATATTAAATTTGTATAAAACCATTAAAATCAAGCTAAAAAAATCTAAATTGACTCTTATTTATCAATCAGAGACTTTTTAGTTACGCAAATGTTCAGTGTTTAAATGTAATATCGAGTTGTTTGTTTTACATTAAAACTGCTGTGCGAATGTTCAAAAAATGGCTTAACGACAAAGCGCGAACTACCATTCATCGGTGCCAAATCTGAAAAAAAGATGAATTTTTTGAATATAAGAATCAAGCTAAAATCAGTCTATAGTCTGATATAATCAACCCCTAGGACAGTTGAAATCATCTAATGTGAGACGATTCTGCTTCAGTCGCAAAAAAAAAATTTTATTTAAAACAAAAAAATTTAATTTTTTATCAAATTTTTGATACAGTAAAAATTACCAGCACAAGTTAACAAAGAACTTATCTTGACAAATCTTTCTATCTCCGGGGTCAACTTTAGCGTCTTGTATCGTTCCGATCTATTGTGGAATGATATAAAATACCAAAAATTCGGTTTTGCGAACCGTATAGAACTGAGGAATACGGCTTCAATAAGAAGCTAGTTATTGTTATGTTTTGCTCTGTCTGTAGTAGGGATTAAATTTGTCTAGCAGCAATTTAGAGCCGTATTGTTTGTTTAACTAGTAACTAGTATTATCTAATAATACGGTTACTCGTGCCGGAGTACCCATCTGTGGACGGCAGGTTAATCAAAGCATTCGAGAAAAGTTCTGTTCATGTTCAGCTTCAGGATTCTAAAGGAATGTCCAAGTCTGCGATAATTAACAAGCCATCAGACCCTTCTTTGAATGTAAATCTAGGCTGCAATCTTAAGCATAAGCCTGGAGACTACCGAGAGGAGCTTTTTGCTATGGTAGAATTTTTCCGAAGTAGAAGCTTTATACGACTTGGGAGAACTAAAGAGATTGGCATAGGTAGAAGTTGCGTTCCTTACGGGACGTAAATTATTGAACTAGAATCTTTAACTGCTGTCGGGTTTAAGAAAAGGCAATTGATTAACAACGGACATTGCATTTCAATACTGCCCGAATTGAGTATTACAACTTTGAATATATTTGACAAGTTTAGAGTGGGTAATCCCAGGCGTTAAGCGACTGTCGCCCACAGTACTACAATTAAAGAACTCTCGAAGATGAAGCGGAATATTTAATTATGGTATTCAAGTACGTAGAAGCAATCGCTCTTGACTTGAGATAGCTAAAATTTCTCATCTAAGAGATAGAAATTACCTTTATCGAAGAAGGTAAAAGAAAATTTGTCTTCATATTTGTTGTTAAACAAGGTGCAACGAATGTTACTGTAATAAGGTGGTCTATTTCTTTGTCAATTTAAGCGGTTAACTTAACTGCTTGACTTTCTGGTTCATAATCCAGAATTAAAGTCACACAAGCCTTTTTTCCCGTAATTATAGTTAGTTAAACAGGGTTAAACCTAGAGGAACTGTATGTAATGATCCTGCTTTCCGATCGAAAGTCTTAAAAATCGGTCAAGATTTAAGACTGTTTCTGCCTGGGTTAAACAACCAGAATACGCTGTTACCCGATGGAGAGTGTCAGCTTTCAACACCAAGAATGTCGGCTTAGTGTAAGGGATAGTTTTGCTTTCCAAAACACCGATCTTCACTATTAGCACTCTTTGTTAATACATTTCGGAGTCCTCTTTTTATCCTTCAGCTTTCGAGACTTATGACTGTTTGTTTCAAATTTAAAAATTACGAGCGCCAACAGTATGTCCGAAGCTAGCAACTGTCACAAATTGCGGCAAAATCTTACCTTATGTAGAGAGATTCTGCATCATCTACCACTTTAGGTAGATAATCGAACGCACATTTACCAGTAATAAAAATTCATTAACAGGGATTTCAACAACTATGAGTATTGTTCAGTCAAAGTTAGAAGCTACTGAATCAGCTTTTCATGTAGAAGCTTATGAAAAAATTGAGTATAGTCTCGTCTATGTTGATGGAATTTTTGACATCAATAATCCACAATTAGCAGAGTGCTATGAAAAGTTTGGACGATGCTTGGCAGTTGTAGATTCTAATGTCTACAAGCATTTCAGCAATAAAATGCAGCAGTACTTTGAGCATTACGATATCGATCTAACACCTTTTCCGATAACTATCACCGAGCCTAATAAAACAATCCAAAGTTTCGAGAAGATTATAGATGCATTCGCCGATTTTAAGCTCGTTCGTAAAGAACCTGTTTTGGTTATCGGTGGTGGATTGGTAACAGATGTTGCGGGTTTTGCTTGCTCTGCTTATCGTCGCAGCAGTAACTATATTCGCATCCCTACTACTTTGATAGGTTTGGTTGATGCGAGTATTGCGATCAAGGTAGCGGTAAACCATAAGAAGCTGAAAAATCGTCTTGGTGCTTACCATGCTTCTTCTAGAGTATTCCTTGATTTCTCTTTCTTAGGTACTTTACCTACCGATCAAGTACGCAACGGTATGGCAGAGTTGGTCAAAATCGCCGTAGTTGGGCACAAAGAAGTATTTGAATTGCTCGAAGAATACGGCGAAGAATTACTTCGTACTCATTTCGGTAACATTGATGCCACTCCGGAGATAAAAGAAGTCGCTCATAGGTTGACTTACCTCGCCATCAAGAAAATGTTGGAATATGAAGTACCCAACCTACATGAGCTAGAGCTAGATAGAGTTATAGCTTACGGACACAGTTGGAGTCCGACTCTAGAATTAGCACCCCGCGTACCTATTTTCCACGGGCACGCCGTCAATATCGATATGGCTTTATCTGCGACTATTGCAGCCAGAAGAGGTTATATCACCCCCGAAGATAGAGATCGTATTTTAGGCACAATGAGCCGAATTGGACTTTCTCTAGATCATCCTTTACTTGAAGCAGAGCTTTTATGGGAGGCAACTGAATCTATTTCTCTAACAAGAGACGGTAAACAAAGAGCCGCAATGCCCAAGCCAATTGGCGAATGCTTCTTTGCTAACGATTTAACTCCCGAAGAGTTAACCGAAGCTTTGGCTTCCCATAAGGAAATCTGTAAGAAATTTCCTCGCGGTGGCGAAGGGGTTGATATGTACCCGGTTTATTCTGAATCAGAAGCTGAACTTGTAGGGAGTGAAAGCTAATGACGGGTGTTATAGAGAAACCAGTAGCTCGCCCTGTTACACCTTTAGGGATATTAGCGCAGGAATTAGAAGCCGTTGTGCAAGCATTGGATAAAGAAACATTGCCAGCACAAGTTAAAGAAAAGCTTCACTTTGCTTCCCGTTTAGCATCAGGTTTAGATCCTTATTTGGAAGAAACCACTACCTCCGAATCGGCAGCTTTAACAGCCCTTGCCGATAAGACTGCACGCGAGCAGTGGAGCAATCGCTTTAAGGGCGGGGAAACCGTCGTCGCTTTAGAGCAGGAGATGCTTTCCGGTCATATAGAAGGACAAACATTGAAAATGTTTATCCATATGATCAAAGCTAAACGGGTACTTGAAATCGGTATGTTTACGGGTTATTCAGCTTTAGCAATGGCAGAAGCATTACCCGCAGACGGGAAACTGATTGCTTGTGAAGTTGATGCTTATACAGCAGAGTTTGGTAAAGCAGCTTTCCGTGAATCTCCTCACGGCGAAAAAATCCAAGTTGAAATAGGGCCAGCAGCCGAAACATTGGATAAACTCGCAGCATCGGGAGAGTCATTTGAATTCGTGTTTATCGATGCAGATAAAGGAGGGTACGTAGATTATTTCAACACCCTGTTAGAGAAAAACTTGTTAGCCCCATCCGGGTTTATCTGCGTTGATAATACATTGCTTCAAGGACAGCCTTATCTAAGCCAAGCAGAACGTACTGCCAACGGAAAGGCGATCGCCGATTTTAACCGCGTCGTCGCACAAGACAAACGTGTCGAACAAGTGCTACTTCCATTACGAGACGGTTTAACCATCATCCGGCGGTTAGAAAATTAACAAGTTCGTCAAACTTATAACTTTTGCCTTCTTTTATTAAAGAGGGTAAAAGTTATAACTCCGGTTCGTAGTTGGGAATGCGCGTCCTAAATCCAGGCGATAAATCGCTTACTACAAACTTTATTGTCTTTTCCTATTCCCCCCAACCTCATTCCCTAAAAATACTTCTATCAAAACTATTTATAAGAAATTAGAAAATGGCACAATCATCTATTTCTGTTTCCTCATCTCAAATTGCAACGCCGTCTATTTCCATAGGTATGCGTTTTATCGCATTATTTCAAAACCTAGCCACTTTAACTTTACTTTTGCTAGCCTTACCAATTAATGCCACCATCGTTTTAATATCCTTACTGTTAAACATACTGACTTATCCGTTTCAAAAAAAACAGACAATAACAACTGCCGCCGAAAAGAAGAATATTCTTATTAGCGGTGGAAAAATGACCAAAGCACTACAGCTTGCTAGATTTTTTCATGCCGCAGGGCATCGCGTAGTGCTAACAGAAACCCATAAATATTGGCTGTCGGGACATCGATTTTCTCTGGCTGTAGATAAGTTTTATACAACTCCTGTTCCTCAAAAAGATGCACAAGTTTATACACAAGCTTTAATAGATATTGTTAATAAAGAAAATATTGATATATATATTCCGGTAACAAGCCCAATAGCCAGCTACTACGATGCTTTAGCTAAAGCAACATTATCAGAACATTGTGAAGTCTTTCATATAGATGCTGCTACCTGTGAAATGCTCGATGATAAATTTGCTTTTAGCGAGAAAGCGCGAAGTTTTGGTTTATCGGTTCCTAAATCTTTTAAAATAACTAATCCCGAACAGGTTTTAAATTTTGATTTTTCTGGGGAAACTCGTAAATATATTCTTAAGAGCATTCCTTACGATTCAGTAAGACGTTTGGATTTAACAAAACTTCCTTGCGATACTCCAGAAGAAACAGAAGCCTTTGTGAGAAGTTTACCAATTACTCCTCAAAAGCCTTGGATAATGCAAGAATTTATTCCTGGTAAAGAATATTGCACTCATAGTACTATTCGCGATGGTGTCGTAAGACTGCACTGTTGTTGTGAATCTTCAGCTTTCCAAGTCAACTACGAAAACGTAGAACATGCAAAAATTCGTGAATGGATAACGCATTTCGTTAAAGAATTAGGAGTTACCGGGCAACTTTCTTTTGATTTTATCGAAGCCGAAGACGGTAACGTATACGCTATCGAATGTAATCCCCGCACTCATTCAGCAATCACCATATTTCACGATCAACTTCAACAAGCTGCTGATGCTTACTTGAGTAAAGAGCCTATCGCAGAACCTTTACAGGCTTTACCTAATAGTAAACCGACTTATTGGACTTATCATGAATTTTGGCGATTGAATGAAATTCGCTCTTTATCTCAATTAGGGAATTGGATTAAGAATATGTTCCGAGGTACAGACGCGATTTACACATTTAACGATTCTCTGCCATTTTTGATGGTGCATCATTGGCAAATTCCTTTGCTACTGCTCAAAAACTTATCCAAGTTAAAAGGTTGGACAAGAATAGATTTTAATATAGGCAAACTCGTAGAATTAGGTGGAGATTAATTTATTAATTTTAAATATATTTAACTCACGCAGATTTCTCTTCTAAGTTCTACGTGCCGACTTTAGTCCTAAATAACAGCGATAAATCGCTTACTACCAACAAATTTTTGTTAGTGACGGTAGTGTGGAATACCCTACCATTTAATCGGTCAGCACATCTTTAACAGGTTTATAGATTTTTGTTACTTTTATTTACATAAAGATACAAAAATTTAATTTCAGGACATTAGTAACATGATGACTATATTAATTTCATTGTTTGTTGTAGGTTGGGTAGCCGCCGCGCTGATAGGCAGTCAAGCATATTTCCGAGGAGAACAAAGGAAGCCCGTTCACGAACGTAATTGGGGTTCTGAATCTTTTGATTTCTTAGCTAAATCGTTAACTGGAAAAGAAACCGATTACATGGAGCGCGTACCTGCTTATGTTGTTGTAGATACTTATGCTCGTAAGCGAATTAGTAAGTAGTAGAACAATGAAGTGCTTTGATAACGGCATAGATTTACATAAAGAAAGCCCTCAGCTTAATGATGTTGAGGGCTTTCTTTGTATGGTTATTTCTTGTTAAAACAATAAAATTATTATTTACTTATGCTTCGGTAAAACCCGAACTTCAAGAATCTTCATTAACTTTACGTCGAATAACTTCCATCTGAAGACGGCATCTGAGCTTCAGTTATTGGTGCAGGATACTTAGTTGAATTAGGATCGCGTTTGCTCATCAAAAAACGCAGCGCTTCAATATCATCTCGATTTTTAACAACATAAGCTCTTAATGGCGGCAAAGCTCATCTTTTCATAATTCATCATAAAATCAGTTTCTTATTTTAGGAAAAAATAATTAGAAATTCAAAGCAAACCTATACATCATCCGTTTCCTAAAAACCTACCTGCTCCTTAAACAACCTATCCGTCATCCGTTGCCCAAAAGCAAAATAAGGTGGACAATGCCCACCCTAAAGATTATTACGCCTTTAAATCACAAAGTCCGATATGCTCGATAATTGATGCTTGGAAAAATATTGTCTATGTATTCAACTTTCTCCAACCATCCGCTATCAATTTTTCCAATATTAATATCTTCGTAAAGCTTATTAAATCGCATTAAGTGAGAGCGAGTTCTTCTTACAGCATAAGGAACCATTGTTCCAGTTCGCATAATAAACGCCCAGTCGGAACTTTGTGCTAAAAGTAACTCTCTAGCAGCTTGATTGAGAGCTTTCCATTCCAACTCATCTTCTGCTTCCCGACTTGATAATTCAATCATCCGCTCGGCAGCTTTATGTAAATGTGGGTAAATCCACGTATTAGTTTCATTTAACCAATACTCGTGAAAACCCTTGTATCCC
Organism: uncultured Rivularia sp.; assembly: GCA_964395005.1. GTDB lineage: Bacteria > Cyanobacteriota > Cyanobacteriia > Cyanobacteriales > Nostocaceae > Rivularia. Next base: position 2,127 of record CAYMZW010000107.1, on the reverse strand, counting down.
CAACTTGATTGAGAAGGACGGCAAACTTGTTGAACCGGATTAGTTTTCAAATAATCCGACAAGTGAATCATGTCATAGGTACCTTGATCAAACCAAGACTTACGGAAGAGATAATCAATAAACCAAGGACCTTCATACCACCAATGTCCGAACAATTCCGCATCGTAGGGAGAAACCACAATTGGCGGACGATCCATCATATTGTGGAGATGTTCAACTTGACGCTCGCGGTTAAACGAGAAGTTAGCAGCGTGTTCCGTCGTTTTTTCCCGCGCCCAATATGGATCGTAAAGTTGCTTGTCTCCAAGCCCTAAACCGCGACCAGTAATTTTGTGATATTTGATGCCCGTGTTCTTCCGCTGACCGTTAGGCATAATGAAAGGCTTAATATATTCGTATTCAGCCTCCCACCCCAAATCTTTGTAAAATTCCCGATATTCCGCAGCACCGGGATAGCCTACTTCAGAAGACCATACTTGTTGCGAAGATTCATGGTCCCGACCAAAAGCTGCAACACCACTTTCTGTAAAAATTGGTGCATATGTACCAAAACGGGGACGAGGACGAGCATATAAAATACCATGTCCGTCGGTAAGGAAATAACGCAATCCTGCATCCGCCACCATGCGCTCTAAACCTTCATAATAAGCGCATTCCGGCAACCAAATACCTCTGGGGGGACGACCAAAGTTTTCTTCGTAATGTTCTGCTGCTACTTGAAGCTGTGCCCAAACAGCTTGGGGATACATCTTCATTAACGGCAAGTAACCGTGAGTCGCACCACAGGTAATGATATCAATATTATTAGAATCTTGGAATTGCTTGAAAGCAGTTACCAAATCACCTTTATATCGTTCCCAGATTTCCCTAGTAGAATCAAATTCGCTTTGGTAATGCTCGGCTAAATACTTGAGATGACCATTTTCAGCATTATGTTCGCTTTCTAATTCTACTAGTTCCTGTAATTTCGCCAGGTGTTCGTCATAACGTTCTTGCAATAGTGGATCTCGCAGCATTGAAACCAGAGGTGGTGTCATGCTCATGGTGATTTTAAAATCAACACCATCTCGTTTCAAACCTTCAAAAACACGTAGTAAAGGAATGTAAGTTTCCGTAATTGCTTCATAAAGCCATTCTTCCTCCAGCACATAGTCACTTTCTGGGTGACGAACGAAGGGCAGATGTGCGTGAAGTACAAGCGCAACGTAGCCAATAGCCATAGTATAAAGTCCGACCTGATATCTATATATTGTTGTGATTAAGCAGAAGCATCCGTTCGGAAGACAAGCAGGAATATATTACACACTTTAAAAATGTGTAGCTAGATAAACCAAGCCTGTGAGAGTTTTTACTCACCGAAGGGAAATTTCTAATTAGTCAGAAGTTAACAATATTTTAAGACTTTATGGGAATCAGTAGACTATTGCGGCTAATTATTTATTAATTGGGCAACAGGGAATAGGGAACGGGGAAAAGTTAGGAGTTAGGAGTTAGGAGTTTGGCAACGGATGGAGTTTGGCGACGGATGGAGTTTGGCAACGGATGCAGATAGGCAACGGATGGAGTTATGAGTTGTGAGTATTAAGTAGCGAGTAACAAGTAAAGAATTTATTTCTTCCCAATTATCACTTATCAATTACCAATTACCAATGCCCAATGCCCCATGCCCAATCCCCAATTATTTATTCTTCTTCTTGATATAATTGCTGCAATTTCTGCTGTTGCTTCTTGCGAGAAACGCGGCGATATTTTTTACTTTCTAATCTCGGCTCATATTCAAGCCGCCCTTTGCCTTTTGTTTTTAATTTGAGATTGGATTCTGGATCTGCTTGTTGTTTGAGCCAGGTTTGACGTTCTATTGCTTCTTCTAAAAAATCTAAATAATCTCCGTAACGTTCCCAATCTCCTCGTACTACACAGTCGGGTTCGTCTTTGTGCAAGCAATTGTTAAATCTACAGTTACCACTTTCTAACCTTTCTCTTGCTTCTGGAAAGTAACTAACTAGTTCTTCTGGGGTGCAGTCTAAATCAGGCTGGTTGAATCCTGGAGTATCTGCGAGCAAGCCTCCTCCGGGAATTTCAAATAATTCTACGTGGCGAGTGGTATGTCTTCCGCGAGCTAATTTA
>CAYMZW010000106.1:3120-17155 GCA_964395005.1 uncultured Rivularia sp. | reverse complement strand
TTGATGTCCTTTAAGTTCTTGCAATTGCTTACCAGTGGTGGCATTCCACAGCCGCACGATATTATCATCTCTAGTAGCCAGTATTTTTCCGTCGGGACTAATTATTACATCGTAACCCTTTAGCCGCAGACGCTCTTGGTATCCGTTTTGATTGTGGTGAACTGCTTTTCCTAAAGCACCTAAAACCCGCAGAGAAACACTATCTTTTCCCAGCCAAAGATTGTTTAATTCTTTCTTGGCTTTAATGGCTTCTACGATTGCATCAATTTGATTGTTAACAAAAACGCGAGACTCAACGGTTTGAGTCATACTAATAATGCTTCGCTTTTGAGCTTCTTGCTGTTGAACAAAGGCAAACACCCCAAATACACTAGCCAACCCTGCTAAACTAAAACCAACTCCAGCAATAATTCTCGCTCTTCTTAATTGTCTATCCCTTAACCCCACGCTAGCATCAATAAACTGTTTTGCATCATCATTAAACCCACCCAAAACACGATCAAAATTATCATTCTTACTAAGTTCTAAAACCTGCTCTAATTTAGAGCCAGTCCAAAGTTCATCTTCTGGTTTCTTAACTTGCCATCGCTTCACATCTTCATAAAGCCGGTTGCGGATAGCAATACCTTGACGATTTTTCTCAATCCAGTTTTTTAACTTATCCCAGCAAGTCAAGAGAATTTCGTGAGCAATTTCAACTGTAGAGTTTGATTTTACTGACTTGGGAAAACCAAAAAATCCCTTTTTCGAGTCAGTTTTAGATAAATCGGCATTACTAACCAATAAATTATCATTTACCAACTTCAATAACACATCCCGCTCATCATCCTTAAACTCAGATAACATAGCTCTTCTACGAACGGGTTTCCACTCAATCCCCGATTCAGCATTTTTACCAATCCCAACCAATTTCAGAAAAATTCTTTGTGTAGCTTGCTGTTCCGATTCTGAAAACTTTTTATAAATCGAATCTACGTGTTGTTGCAGCGCACCCCTAACACCACCTAACTTTTCGTATGTACTAAGATTCAAAACCCGGTCGTCAATACTACCAGTTTTAACTTCATCTTCCCAAATTAAATTTAAAGTGTATTGTAATAAAGGCAAACAACCCGCTTGTCCTTGAACTTCAGATATAATCTTATCTACCAATCCAGCTTCAAAAACCATACCATGATGTGCAGCAGGTTGTTCGATCGCTAAACGCAACTCACTTGACTGCATTTCCACAATCATCGGACGATGCTCTTGTGTAGCTTCCACAAGTTGAGGAAAATCGCTGAGTCTTTCAAAGAAATCAGCCCGCATCGTCGCCATGATTTTGATATTATCTAGATTGGGCAATTTAGCTTTAATCAATTCTTGATTTAATTTGATTAAACCATCAATAAATTTCTGTCCCTTGTTTTTATCGGTGATAGTAAATAATTCTTCAAATTGGTCAATAAAAATAAACCAATAATCATCAGCTTGTTTAAGATTTTTCGCTACATTAACTAAAGTCTCTGCCTTGACTTCGCGAGCTATTTTCCTTTGCTTTTGCGAATAATTATCGCGCAAACTTTCATACAAAGACTCAAATGGGTCATTATCGGGAGTTAAAGTTAAATTTATAAATTTCGTTCCATGTTTCCTTTCCAACCAAGGAATCAAACCCGCTCTTACCACGGAAGATTTACCACTACCGCTAGCACCTAAAAGTAAAACTAAATTGGTTTGTTCTAATTTGTTAACTAACGTCGTAGTAAAATTATCTCTTCCGAAAAATAACTCTTTATCTCTCGATTTAAATGCTTCTAAACCTTTGTAGGGAGAAGTTAGAATTAACTCGCGATTGGTAATCTCCCTCTCAGTTATTTGTAAAATCTCGGTTTGATTAAAAGTCAGTAAATTGCCTTCACCATATACCTGGACATTTTTATCTCCTTGATTACCTATAACTGCTCCATGTACTTGGGAATTGTCTAAATGTTGTTTGATGTTGGAATTGTTTGTAGGTTGATTCATGATTTATTTTTAGTAATAATATAGTTTTATTTTCTTGTTCTTGTTGTTCTTGTTCTGTTCTTGTTACCATGCTCTGCATGGTAATAATATTAGGGAGGCTCTGCCTCCAGGTTGTCTTGAGGCAGAGCCTCAATGAATGCATTCCTATGCAGAGCATAGGAACGAGATAAAACGAGATAAACCCATAGGAACGAGATAAACGAGATTGTTCTTGTTACCATGCTCTGCATGGTAATAATATTAGGGAGGCTCTGCCTCCAGGTTGTCTTGAGGCAGAGCCTCAATGAATGCATTCCTATGCAGAGCATAGGAACGAGATAAAACGAGATAAACCCATAGGAACGAGATAAATGCAGAGCATAGGAACGAGATAAACGAGATAAAATTATTTTTTTAGTCCTATTCATAGGACTTATGCTATTAGCTTGGGGTTTGCAACCCCGAGTGGATATGCGAGAAAACTTACCAATCATCAATACAAGCCATAAAAATATTTGCTAAAGGATGATTAATTAATTCTTTAAAAGTTTCCTTTCCACGCGCTTTTAATGCGTTAATAACACGATTTTTAAAAGCAGAATTGCTTTCAATTTCCTCTACAGCTTGAGCAGCAATCATCATTTTTTGGGAATTAGTTTTACCGGGATTATTTTGCTCTAACCTTTGTAAATTTTGTTGAATTTCTCTTGCAGTTTGAGCAATATTTTGCTGTTCTTCGGAGTTATTTATAGTTTGAAAATTAGTTGTTTGTTGGTTGTTGTCTCCTTGCGAACCTATGACTGCACCGTATATTGTGCCACCGTTGAAACTTTGAGAAACATTAGCAGATTCTACAGGTTTTTTTGATTTTTCTGGCTTTAGTGTAACAGCATATAAATTTTTTCTAGCTTTAATTTTTGGGGTTTTTGATTCTGGAATTCCCTGTAAATCAATAGCTCCACAGCCGAATTCAAATGCATCACGATAACTTCTTCCTGCTGCTAATGCATCGTAAAAACCCGTTGCAAATTCGATTGCTGCTCTATCCCCAATTGCTCGATTCATGCCAATCACGCAGTCAATATGGTTAAAAATAGCCTCCGCTTGAATTTCGCTATAGCAAGCACTCAGCACCACACATTCAATTTGTTCCTCGAATGATTTAAATAAACCTGCTAAAGATTCGCTACTAACAAGCTGCATTTGTCCAGATTTATCTTCCAATGCTAAACCATCACTTCCCGCACCATGACCGCTAAAATGGACGATATCAGGTTTATTATCCAAAAGTGCCCGACGTAAATCGTTCACCTGTAACGCCGATTCGGTAACTATTTCAAATTCTTCGCGGTGTTTGCTTAGCTTTAGCGCTTGCTTAATTTCCCTTTCCTCTTCTTGCAAGCGCAACTGGCTGGTGTTTTTAGGATTTGCCGATAAAATTAAGATTTTTTTCATGGGGATACAAATATTATTTAGGTTAAAAATTAAAATTTACGGTGTTGCTGAATTCAGGTATGAATTTAAATGTAGAGACGCGATATATCGCGTCTCTACAACTTTTATGGCTGTAATGCATTTTATTTGATTGTCGATCGCAAACAAAATGTAAAAAATCACCCGCAGCCCAGAAGGCTGGGGCTAAGGAAACGAAGCTTACGCAGGTAGGCTCAATTATTTTTAGCCAACGAAACTAAACTGATGGCTATTATCCAAGCTCAAATTATCCAAAGAAATATTCGCCACAATTCCGATTAATTCTGGGTTTGCACCATCATTCAAAAATATAGCCGTTCCCGATGGTAATCCATCTGAAGCATTACCAAGGCTATAGTCGCTCTTGTTGCCAATCAGTTGAATAATATCTTTGTTGTTTTGAAAGTCTTTAATCAAAGCGTAATCATTTGTTCCCGCGCTATTAATATCGCCGTCGTTGTAAAACACCGTCTCGGGAGCATTTGTTAGTTTACCTGCCAAAACAAATGTATCCTCACCTTTACCACCAGTTAAAGTGTCTATTTCATCTTTTCCAAATCCCGGAAAATTGGGCGTGACTCCAAATAAAGTATCATTCCCTTTACCACCAAATACTTTGTCGTTGCCAGAGCTACCGGCAACTAAATCGTCACCGCGATCGCCATAAACTAAATCGTTTCCTTCACCACCGAATACTTGATCGTTACCTCTACCGCCGCTAAGTGTATCATCACCGCTATCACCATTAACTACATCGTTACCAGCTTCACCAAAACCTATATCATTTCCTTCCCCACCAGATAAATTATCTTTACCGCCTCCTCCATACATCACGTCATTACCAAATCCGGTGTTATCTATATTGTCACCGACGAGATTATCATTACCTTTACCACCGATTAAAGTATCGTTTCCTACTTCACCAACTAAGTCATCGTTGTCGGCACCTCCATCAAGGGAATCATTGCCAGAGCCACCAAGTATTAAGTCTGTTCCACTTCTTCCGATCAATACATCATCACCATTCAATCCGAATAGATTGTCATCGCCGCTACCACCATCAACCGTATCATTACCGTTAATCGCAAATACTACATCGTTGTCAGCTAAGGTTTGGATAAAATCGCTGTCGGGAGTACCGAAAAAAACATCTCTGTCTGCTGTGCCGATAAGGTTTGCCATAATTATCGTAAATTCCTTTTGTACTAGGGTTGAAATTCGCGCTCCTGCTGGTTGTAGTTGATGCTTTTGTGTACTTATGCAGTTTCTTGGATATTTTTGGGCGTTGCAATCAATTTTTTGGGCGTTGCTTAAAATATGAAGTTACGTTTTCACATTGAAAGAGACGTAGCAGTGCTACGTCTCTACAAAGTTTTCGTGTGTGATACGGGATGTAGATGAATTTTTAGGACAAGTCTCTTATATCAGCTTGTACTTTTTTTAATAAATACTTGATAAATTTTAGTAAATTCTTGAACAACCACCTTAAGAAAGATTTCACATAATTATTTGAATGCCGGGGATTTACAGTTGCTGCTTCAACTACATTTAATGTTCCGTTGAGAAAAGCATTTTTGCAGGCATAACGCTGAATCTTGCCGCTAGAAGTCTTGGGGATACTACCAGTTTTAACTAAGAAAGTTGCATATACTTTTAAGCCATGCCGTGCAGTCACAACCTTCGAGATATTCTCTACACATGAAGGTACATCTAATTTTTTGAGATAACTTCGCTCAACTTCTTGAACAATTACTAATCGCTCGGTATTTCTAACTTCCACAGCAAAAGCTGCTCCACAATCGCGTCTTAATCCCCTATGACTCATCTGCACTGTCAACTCAATATCCTGGGAATAATAATTTTGTCCTCGGATGATAATCATATCTTTAATTCGTCCGGTGACAAACAATTCACCATCTTGCAAAAATCCTAAATCTCCAGTGCGTAAAAACGGCCCTTCTCCTGCACCTGTTAAATAAGCATTAAAAGTCTGTTGAGTTAGCTGTGGTTGATTCCAATAACCTTTAGCAACACTTTCCCCCTTAACCCAAATTTCCCCGACTTCTCCATCTCTGCACTGAATCAGAGACTCAGGATTTGCTATCGCAACTTGATTTAACCAACTGCGGCCGCTACTTACAATCCCCATCAAATCTTCTTTCGATCTCGAAACCTTTTTAACCGAATTTGGCAATAATTTACTTTTTTCGACATCACGAATTATTGGCGCTTCTGCTTTCAAACCTCCACAAACAAGTAAAGTAGTTTCAGCCATCCCATAACAGGGATAAAATGCTTCCTTGCGAAAACCACAACCAGCAAAAGTACGAGCAAACCTTTCGAGTGTTTCAGCACGAATCGGCTCAGCACCAGTAAAAGCTAATTCCCAACTGCTCAAATCAAGACTTTTTAATTGTTTTGGCTCAATTTTATTAACGCATAAATCATAAGCAAAATTAGGCCCTCCACTAGTAGTTGCTTTATATCGAGAAATCGCTTGCAACCAACGGATAGGTTTTTGCAGAAATGCAACTGGAGGCATTAAAGTTACCGGAAAACCTCCGTAGATAGGTTGAAGTACTCCACCAATCAAACCCATATCGTGGTAAGGTGGCAGCCAAATTACACCATGACTGCTGGCTGTATGCTCGAAGGATTTATGTATCAGAGTTAAATTATGCAGTAGATTCCCATGAGAAATCATTACTCCTTTCGGCGCTCCTGTAGAGCCAGAAGTGTATTGAAGAAATGCTAAATCGTTACTATCTATAGATAAAGGCTGCCAACCATCGGCTTCACAAGGATCAATTTTATCTGTAGTGATAGTACGTAAATTGTTTAGTTCTGGTTGTTCTGTGAATGTTTTCTCAAAATTTTCAAACACAGATGTAGTTGTCAAAGTAATTGCAGCCTGGGCATCAGTTACAATCGCTTGTAATCGGTTTTTGTGATGATTGCGTTTGGGTGGATATACTGGTACCGCAGTTATCCGGGCATACAAACACCCAAAAAAAGCAGCGATAAAATCTAACCCTGGTTGGTAAAGTAAAAGCGCTCTTTCACCCCTGAGATTAAGGCTTTGCAATACAGCAGCAATAGCTCGTGCTTTGAGATCCAACTCTTGATAAGTCCAGTTAACTTCTTCTAATTCTCCTTGAGGAAGAAAAGTGAAAGCAATATCCCTTGACTGATATTCAACTCGATAGTGAAGTAAATCTACTAAGTTCGTGAAATTAATCTGCTGCATTATAAATACTTATCTTGCTATATAAGCTTAAAGCCTAAAATGTTGTTCATAATTCAAACCGGATTCCTATATATAGTTGTCACTTTAATTAACTGATGCAGTTTTGCTCAAATTATCTATATAAGCAAAGTCTGAATATCATTTGCAAAATTTTAAACTTAAATGCATTTTGTCAATAATTCAAAAGACATAAATACCGGAAAATGAAAATAATAATCATTTAACAGGGTTGAAGAGTAAAAGCAAGCCCTAGGTAGATTTACAGAAAATGTCTCTTAAGTGATACTATTTAATAAAGAATGAAAACTATATATTTAGGCTAATTTTTTATATTAAAATTTTAAACAGTTTATGAGTACCTTAGTTATTTTAAGCTTGGGGAAAGGAGATTTATATACTGGTTTTCCTACGGTAACAGTACATCTTGGAACGTTAGATAATTTCTACAAAATGAAGCTTGTTGGTAGTTTACCACCGGCACCAGAAATTGCCCAAGTTTATCAAAAATGGCGTTTGCTCTATGATGCTTTTTACCAAAAATTGCGTTTCAATCGCAGAAGGGTTTTAGATGATGATGATTTGGAAATAGAAGAAGCCGATTTTACAAACTTCTCGGAAGTCGATCTTACTAATCTAAGCTCAAGTATATCAACTTTGATTAATGCATGGATTAGTTCCGTTGAATTTAGTAATATTGAAAGACAATTACGGACTCAATTAAATCCAGATACGGAAATTCGTTTTATTGTTGAAACAAATGATATTACGATGCGAAGGCTACCGTGGCATTTATGGAGCTTTTTTAATGACTATACTTTAGCAGAAGTTGGATTAAGTACTCAAGAATATCAAAAGTCAAATCAATTTAAAGCTGATAAGAAAACAGATAAAGTCAAGATTTTAGCAATATTTGGTGACAGTACGGGAATTGATATTAATCGAGACAGAAGTTTTTTAGAAAAATTATCGCATAAAGCAGAAATAGAGTTTGTTGTAGAACCAGCATTAACAGATTTGAACGAACAACTCTGGGAACAAGGTTGGGATATTTTATTTTTTGCAGGTCATACAAGTAGTGTAAATAATGGTTTAATTTATATTAATAAAACGGATAAAATTACTTTAGCACAAATTAAATACGCTTTTAGACAAGCTATTAATCGCGGATTAAAGCTAGCAATTTTTAACTCATGCGATAGCTTAGCATTAGCACAGCAATTGCAAGATTTACAAATTCCCCAAGTAATTGTGATGCGGGAACCAGTTCCAGATTTAGTTGCTCAAGATTTTTTGAAATATTTTCTGACTAAATTTTCTCAAGGGAAGTCTTTATATAGTTCGGTGCGATTTGCAAGGGAAAAATTGCAAGTACTAGAGGTTGATTATCCCTGCGCTACTTGGCTACCCGTTATTTGTCAAAACCCCGCAGAAGCTTCAATTACTTGGACTAATAGAGGTTTGATAACAGAAAATATTAATAATCAATCACTAAAAGTTAGCGATGAAAATAATTTAGTATTAGCTAACGCCGTAAAATCCACTCAAACTCTGCAAAATACCGATCTATTTTCTATAAATAACAATGATACCTTAACCATAAAGCAAAAAAAATCCCAAGCAAGAATTTTTAATTTGTTCAATTGGGATAAATACTCTTTACTAAAGCTTGTATTTGTTAGCTTGCTTGTCACCATTAGCGTTGTCGGAGTTCGCTACTTGGGTATGCTGCAAAGTTGGGAGTTAAAAGCTTACGACAACTTAATGCAATTACGCCCAGCAATCGAAACACAAGACTCGCGGTTGTTGATAGTTTCTATTGATGAAACTGATATAAGATATCAAAATCAGAAAAATATGAGTAGACGCTCGTCGCTTGCCGATGAAGCGCTCGATCAACTATTACAAAAACTTGATAAATACGAGCCACAAGCTATTGGTATAGATATTTATCGCGATTTTTCTACCGATATAAAATTTCCCGACTTAGCTAAACGATTGCAAACGGATAATCGTATTTTTGGAATTTGTAAAGTTGCAGTTAGAGAAGACGGTGAAGACGGTATTGCTGCTGCCGATGAAATTGCTCCCGAACAAATCGGTTTTAGTGATTTCCTGTCCGATTTTGATGAAATAACTCGTCGTCAGCTTTTGTTTTTAAATCCTCCTCCTAGTTCTCCTTGTGCTTCCGAATATGCTTTTAATTATTTATTAGCCCGTAAATATTTACAGGACAAAGGTTATCAAGAACCGCAATTTAATCAAGAAAAACAATTAGAAATTAACAATATTTTATTTAAACAATTAAAACCCCATACTGCTGGATACCAAAGAAAAGATATGCAAGGTTATCAAATTTTATTAAATTATCGCTCATTGCATTCACCGGGAAAAATTGCTCCTTCAATTCCTCTGAGAAAGATTCTTCAAAATGAAATAGAACCTGCAATGATTGATTCGCTAAAAAACAAGATTATCTTGATAGGTGTTACTGCTCCTTCTACTACAGATTATTGGAGAACTCCTCAAAGCAGAACAGTGCAATCAGATGGAAAACTGATTCCGGGAGTTTATTTACAAGCTCAGATGTTAAGTAATATTCTTAGTGCCGCAGAAGATAAAAGAGCTTTGATTTGGTGGTTTCCCGGTTGGATGGAATCAATATGGATTTTTTTATGGTCTGTAATCGGTGGAATATTAGCTTATGGAGTACGTCAAACAATTTATTTAGCAATTGCGATCGCCATTTCTATCGTGACAATTTTTATTACTTGCTTTTTGGTATTTACCCAAGCCGGTTGGATACCTTTAATACCAAGTTACTTGGCTCTAATGATTTGTGCAATAGCAGTGAAAAGCTTGAAAATATAGTTTATGGGGTTAAGTAAGTCGGCAAAAATAAACACAACGGCGGTAACATGTTAGGATTCGGAGCCTCAAACCCTTACTCCTACTTTCTACTCCCTACTCCCTGCTCCCTACTCCCTTGCCCGGCATTACAATTTTCAAAACTGACCTACTTAGTAACCGTTAAATAATATCTACTTATAAGCTAAAACTGCATCAGTTGAATTGAGCAGCAACTATAACAAATTGGGTCTAATTAGCAACATGCATCAACCAAAAAATTAAACAAACATGAAGTACAGCACCTTAAATCCAAAACCAAATAAACTAATTACCTTGCTTTATTTACTGATTACAATTGCATTAGGTTACTCGTCACAAGCACAAGCAATAGATTTTGCACCAGAATCCACAAGCAACTTAATTGCTCAAAAAGTTCCCAAAAAGATTGGTTCACCACAAACAGGCCGTCGTCGGGGAGGTGGGAGTCGTAATGATTGTCCAAAGTTGCAAATTCCGGTTACAGCTTTAGTTCCTGGAGATGAAACTGGTAAAAAATCAATATTATCTTCAACTGTTGCGACTTTTCCTAGTTTTTGGGTGTTTTTGCCCAAATTACCTCAAAATATCAATACTGGAGAATTTGTTTTACAGGATAGGGAAGGAGAAGATATTTATCGGGGAATGGTAAATTTACCGCAAAAATCTGGAATTACCGAGATTAAACTTCCTTCTCAACCAGAATATGCTCTAGAGGAAGGAGAAAAATATCAGTGGTATTTTAAAGTATTTTGTGGTCAACCAGATAAAAAACCGCAGTATTTTCATGTTAATGCATGGGTAAAGCGGATTGCAGCAACTCCCGCTCTTGCAAAAGAGTTACAAGCAAATCAATCCCAGGAGTATAAAATTTATGCGAAAAACAATATTTTGCACGATGCAGTGTCAGACTTAGCAACATCCCGCGCAGCATCTTCTAATTCGAGTATTTTAATTCAGGATTGGAAGCAGTTAATGACAACTTTGGGTTTACCGGAATTTGGTGAAATATCTACTTTTCAAACTGTTGAAATCAAGAAATAATATTGATTTAATTTCTAAAATTTTATTTATAAAACCTCACTATAACTTGTTCCTTGGCTCTGCCAAGGAATACACAGTTGAAGGCTCAGCCTTCATTCCAAATCGAGGCAGAGCCTCGGTAGTCACGTTCCCAGGCTGAGCCTTGGAACGAGAAATAAAAATATGGTAATGTTGCATCAAAATAGTTTTGTTATTCTTTAGTAATTTAAATTTATCCTACTATGTTTTTTCGTAAACTTAATTTTAAATTAGTAAACCAGTTAATAATTTTAGCTGCTATTTTCTCCGGTACAAATAGCGTAAAAGCTCAAGAAATATTACCAGATAATACTCTACCGAATAATTCTCAAATTAATTTAGAAAATAATATTACAAAAATAACTGGCGGTACCCAAAGGGGAGGTAATTTATTCCATAGCTTTGAAAAATTTGGAATTCCCACAGGCAGGGAGCTTCATTTTGATAATAATCTAGACATAAATAACATTATCAACAGGGTAACTGGTGGGAATATATCTAATATTGATGGGTTAATTAAAGCCAACGGTGCGGCGAATTTATTTTTAATTAATCCGTCGGGGATTGTATTTGGTGAAAATGCCAAACTTGATATTGGTGGTTCCTTTGTGGGGAGTACTGCGAATGCTTTAGGGTTTGGTGAGGATAATTTTTTCAGCGCTTCCAATCCAGAAGAATCATCTTTGCTGAGCATTAATCCCAATGCTTTGTTTTTTAATCAACTTAATCCGAGTGCTTCGATTGAAAATAATTCAGTTGCGGATTTGGGTTTAGAGGACGTAACTATACCTATAGCTGATATATTTTTTGATGGGACTACTGAATCTTTTACTCCCAAAGGTTTGCGGGTAGACGATGGTAAGAGTTTGCTGTTAGTAGGCTCTAACTTCACCATGAATGGTGGAGGATTAGTTGCTTTGGGGGGAAATGTAGAATTAGGTGGCTTAGCTGCAACGGGAACAGTTGGCTTGAATAGTGATGGAAGTAATTTCAGTTTGAATTTTCCTGATGCTGTAGAGAGGAGTAATGTCACTCTTACTGATGGAGCATCTGTAATAGTTGCTGCTGAAGACAGTGGTAGTATTGCGGTTAACGCCCGGAATTTAGAAATGACAGAAGAGAGTTTTCTACTTGCAGGCATAGATACTGGATTAGGTTCGGAGCAAAGTAGGGGAGGAAATATTGATATTAATATAGCCGATGCAATTGCCCTTAAAGATGGTAGTAGAATTAGTAACTTAATACTAACAGAAGCAAGGGGACAGGGGGGGGATATCAATATCAATACCAACAGCTTGCTCTTAGAAACTGGGGCTAAGATAAATGGCAGTACATTTGGTGAAGGCAGTGCAGGAAATTTAAATGTTTACGCAGACGATGTGCAAGTAATTGGTGAATTTCAATATAACCAGTCTTTCAGTTCCTTGGCTACAATCGCTTATGCAACAGGGGATGGGGGAGATTCAAACATTAATACTAATACCTTGCTAATTAAAGATGGGGCAGCACTGGGCACAGGTACATTTGGTGAAGGCAATTCAGGAAATTTAAATGTTTACGCAGACGATGTGCAAGTAATTGGTACAAGTCAAGATGGTCAGTTTCTCAGTTTTTTAAGTACTCAAACAGCAACAATAGGGGATGGGGGAGACTTAAACATTAATACTAATACCTTGCAAATCCAAAATGGGGCACAGGTACTTACTGGTACATTTGGTGAAGGCAATGCAGGAAATTTAACTATTAATGCGAGTTACGTGGAAGTAATTGGTACTGTCCCAGTAAGTCTGTTCAGCAGTTTGTTATCTACTCAAACAGGATCAAAAGGGAGTGGAGGAGATTTAAACATCAATACTAATACCTTATTGCTTGAAGATGGGGGACAGGTGACTACTGCCACATTCTTCGGTGAAGGAAATGCAGGGAATTTAACTATTAATGCGAATAGCGTACAAGTAATTGGTACAAGTCAAGCAGGCGGTTTTCCCAGTTTTTTGGTTACTGGAACACAATCAACAGGGGATGGGGGAAACTTAAGTATTAATACTAATACTTTGCTGATCGAAAATGGGGCACAGGTGCTTACTACTACATTTAGTGAAGGCAATGCAGGAAATTTAAGTGTTTACGCAGACGATGTGCAAGTAATTGGTAATACTGTAGACCGGCTTGACAGTTACTTGAGTGCTGGAACAGACTCAACAGGGGATGGGGGAAGCTTGAGTATTAATACTAATACCCTACTGCTCCAAGATGGGGGAGTGGTACTTACTGGTACACAGGGTGAAGGCAATGCAGGAAATTTAACCGTTAAAGCGAGTAGCGTGAAATTAATTGGTACAACTCAAGTAGGCGAGTTTTACAGTTTGTTATCTACTCAAACAGGATCGAGTAGTGAGTTTTCTGAAATTAATAGTAGCACCTTAGGTGATGGGGGAGATTTAACGATTACCACGGATATTTTACAAGTTGAAGATGGTGCAATAGTAACGGCACGAAGTCTTGGTACTGGAAGGGCTGGTAACTTAATAATAAATGCCGACTCCATCCGTTTAAACAACGATGGTTTACTTAGCGCCAATACACGCAGTAATAGAGTCAACCCAGAACGAGAACAAGCGACAATTAACATTAACTCACAAGATTTAATATTGCGTCGCTCTAGCAATATCTTAACCAACGCAACAGGTGAAAATGTAATTGGTGGCAGCATCAATATTAACAGCGATGTTATCGCAGCTTTAGAAAACAGCGACATCAGCGCAAATTCAGCAAACTTCCGTGGTGGTAACGTCAATATCATTTCTCAAGGCATTTTTGGTACTCAGTTCCGAGAACAAGTTACCCCCGGAAGCGACATCACCGCAACTGGTGCAGATTCCGAATCAAGTGGAAGCGTAACCATTGATGGATTAGAACAAAACCCGGCAGAAACTTTAACCGAATTACCATCAATACCAGTATCCGGGGAAGTTTATCAAGCTTGTCAACCAAATGACGGTAGTCAAAGCGAATTTTATTTCACCGGCAATGGTGGTTTACCTCCCAATCCCAGAGATTTTCTCACCAGCGAATCAGTTGATATTGATTGGGTTTCGCTTCCGAATCAAGTTGAGAAAGCTTCGGGAGTAGAGGTAGAAAAAATTAAACCTCAAAACCAAAATCGGATTGTGGAAGCTACGGGTTTAGTTAAAGATAAAAATGGTGATGTTTTCTTGGTTGCTCAAGCTAATAATGCTATCGGTGGCAAGTCTGGGATTGGTGATGCGTCTTGTTTGAAGAATTAGCTTATTGTTTGTGGTATTGCTGAGTGTAAAAACCTCACCCCCTTCCCCTCTCCTTATTAAGGAGAGGGGTGTCCGACAACTTACTTTACTCCTTCCC
>CAYMZW010000106.1:0-3020 GCA_964395005.1 uncultured Rivularia sp. | reverse complement strand
TCTCCTTATTAAGGAGAGGGGTGTCCGACAACTTACTTTACTCCTTCCCCTCTCCTTGACAAGGAGAGGGGTGTCCGATAGGACGGGGTGAGGTTATTCACAACCAATTCCCCAACAATACATAAGGTGCCCAAAAATAAGGTTCTCTTCCCTGAGCTAATAATTGTTTTTGAGCATATTGCAATGCTTCGGCTTTATCGGTTCCGGCTTTTAATTGACTGTAAAATATATTCATCAATTCTGCGGTGGATTCGTCGTCTACAGCCCATAATGTTGCTAGGGTGGAACGCGCTCCGGCTTGCACTGCTATTCCTGCTAATCCCAGCGCAGCACGTTTATCTCCTTGTGCGGTTTCACAAGCACTTAATACTAACAATTCAATATCGGTAGATGTATTTGAGTCGCTAGTTCGCAATAATTGATCGAATTCTTTAACGTTGAGCAATTGGTTCCAAGTTAATATAAATGTTTCATCTGGATTGGAACTAAATTTACCGTGGGTTGCTAAATGAACTACGGAGAATGGAGAAGATTTTAGTTTATTTTGTATATTGTTTTTTGTGAATCTATCGTTAAATAGTTCCGTACTTTTTGGTACTTGTGACTGAATTTTTTGTAATTCCTGCTTGACGTTTTCTAGGGGAGTAAAAGTTATTTCGTTTACGGTACGCTCTTCTCCTAATCCCGCAGTTAAAGCATTCAATCTAACTTCTTTCAAAGGTTTGGGGTCAACTAATTGTAAACCCGGTGTTAAGGATATGGCGTATTTTTCTAATAAATATTCATCATTTTGTTCGTCATAAAGAACGCTCATGGGAATATTTTGTAGTTCGCTTTCTAGTACAAATACTAAGTTAGTGATGCCATTATTTTTTAAGTCGGCTTCTAGGGGTTTAATAAACCATCTATACAATTTACTAGAATTTCGTTTGGCTCTATTTTTTCTAGTTACGTCTTTTAAATCATCTCTTAGCTGCTCTACAGTTGTTTGGACTTTTGCTTGAGCAATTGGAGTTTTATATACCCGTAAATCTTGATTGGGTAATTTGAGAATCACGTTTAAACTTTCTGGCAGAATTATTGCATAAACAACCGCCGCTGTTTGGTCTTTTTTATCTACAAGAAAATCAATTTGTTCAACAGGAGTTAAACAGGAGGAACGAAAAAAGTTTTCTAATTCTGCTACTTGTAATAATTCAAGAACTTGTCGTGCTTGTTTGATTCTACCTGATTTTATGTTCTGGCTTTTATTTAATGCTACTTCGTCGGGAGTTTGTAAAAGTAATTCTACTAACTGTCGATAAACTGGCTCTACACTTTCTCGGAATGAAAATTGAATATCGGGATTAACTACTACTAAATTATCTCGTAATGATTCAAGGCTTTCAACTGCTCCAGAATAATAAGATATTGCTTTTTCTGTATCTCCTTGCTGTTTATATAAACGTCCAATTTGCCATTTCCACAGATAAGCTATTTCTGGAGCGTCAATATTTTCAGCGGTAATTAAAGCTTTTTTGGTCAACTTTTGAGCATCATCAAATTGTTTGGTTTTTTCGTATAATTCCCCTAAAGTACCCAGAGCATAAGATTCGGCTCGTTTATCTTGTAATTGTTGTGCTTGTTGGAGAGCGTTAGCAAGAAGTTTGGCTATATCTTCAAAATTTTCTGATTTATCTTTCATTAAACTGCGAGCAAAGTTAATTTTGGCGTTAACTACTGTTCGCGATGCAGGTAATTTATTAATTGTAGAATTGATTTGTGCCGATAACTTCGATGCTTCGGAAAATTGCTGGCTATTTACTAACAATCTCAGTTGATTTAATTGAGCTTGTAACTTGGTGATGGGTTGAGTTGTTGCAGCTTGAGCCTGTTGGTAATATTTTAAAGCAGCCGGTATATTTTCCCCAGTACGTGCGGTATTACCCAAACTAAACAGCGTTTGACTAACTTCGTTTTCTAAGGATAAAGATTTGGCGATCGCTAAACTTTGTTGTAATATTTCTTCAGATTCTTTTAAATCGCCGACTATTTGTAAAACATTACCGAGTTTTCGCAATCCTACTACTTTTAATCGCGAATCTTCTTGTTTTACTAATTCTTCCTTTACTTCCGTAAGAGTTTTCTTGGATTGAATAAAACGCCCTAAAGCTTGTAATGCTTGTGCGGAATTAATGCGGTTACGGATAAACTCAGCATCCAAACCCAATTTTTTATAAATCTCACCAGCTTGCTTCCAAGTAATTAAAGCGGTTTGTGCTTCTCCCCGCATAAACTGCATTCTTCCTTGTACTTCTAGAGCTTGTGCCAAAATTTGGGAATTGTTCGCAGAGTTATCAAGTTTTGTAAATAAATCGAGACTTTTCTTAATAGCTGCATCCGCTTGCTGCCAATAACCAAGCTGTTGATAAGCTAAAGAAAGATTGATTAATGCTATAGCTTGCTGTGAAGTTTGATTTCTAGACTGATACTGATTAGCTGCTTGTTGTAATATTTGTGCAGCTTCGGAAAATCTGCCGTTATTGTATAGTTGTTTTGCCCGATCGATAAAATTATTTGTTAATTGATTTTTATTTGTAGTGTATATATTATTTGAGCTAGGAATTTTAGCTAAAACAGGTGATGTTACCGTACAACAAAATGCAATAACCAGCGCCAAAAAAGCTTTCCCTAATTTACTTTTTAGCAAGCGTCTAAGTATAGGTTTATGATGCCACCTTTTCATAGTAGTTCTTCATAATTAAGATTTTAATTTATAATAATATACTTAGTATATTGGCACAATTAGATAAGTATAAATCGTAATAAATGGTGAGTCGGTTTTTAATATCAGAAGGCGTAAATATTGGTTATTCAACAGTTAGTATAATAAAAATATAAACTAAAAACCACAAACCCTTAATGTGCTTAATAAATTCGCTTTATTAATCGATTTTAAAAATCAATACTACTCCCTACTCCCTATTCCCTACTCCCTACTCCCTACTCCCTACTCCCTACTCCCTACTCCCTACTCCCTA
>CAYMZW010000105.1:0-17231 GCA_964395005.1 uncultured Rivularia sp. | reverse complement strand
TAATGCAAAAAGCATGTCTACTCCCGAAGAAGTAGTAGACGAAGCTATGAAAGCACTAGAAAATGGGAACGCTGCTGTAGTAGTTGGTGGAATTGCATCTAAATTTATCACCGGATTATCTTCTGTAATGCCTAGAGAAACTTTATTAAACTTGTTAGAAAAGCAGTTTAAAGCATAATTGGGAATTAGGAATTGGACATAGGGCATGGGGCATGGGGCATAGGGAATAGAGAACTAATTGTAGGTTGGGTTAGACACGAAAGCAATATTTAACAGCAACAATAATATTTATTAATCGTGTCGCAACCCAACATTAATCATTAAGCGTTTTATTCTTTCTACACAAGTGCTAGTATTATTAATCTTTTGTTTTGATTCTGACATTAAATAATTAAGATCATAAATTAGCTGATTTTTTTCTTCAGTTTTTCTCTTTTGGTCTTCTTGTGCTTGAGTTAAATTATCACTATAGTTACTTAAATAAATATTCAATTCATTAAAAAATAGATTAACTCGCTGCTGAAAATCTTCATCAATATAATCATTAATATTAGAATTTAGGCTCATCCGTACTTGCTATGCTAATTAAATAGTCGTAAGAAGGCAGCTTTGCTGTAGGCATTAGGCAGAAGGGAAGAAAAGGAAGATATTAGTAATAAATTAATTGAGTAAGACTCGTAATCTTTACACAGTAGATATTACAGCCATCTTTTACTCATATTTAGCATACTATGTACTGAAGAATTAGAATTTATATCATCAATACTTTTTTCTAAAGAAGCGCTCCTAACTCTAATCTAATTTTCTCATCATCTTGATTGATTGCACTGCTACGGAGTTGTACATCATTATTCAACTCATTTAAATAATGATTTGCTATTTGCAGGGTTGACTTCATACACCTTGGTGCTGCTTCTTTCATCAAAGCGGCGACTTCCACATCTGGAGACTGCTGTAATTCCATCAAAAAATTAGCAGAAGTAAAAGCACGTCTGGCAGAAATTTCAAAAACTTGATTTTTATCCTCAGCTTCACCAATACCAAATTCAGCAGCAACAAAATCTTTAACTTGCTGTGAATTCATATCACCATCACGACGCTGATCTGTTTTATTCACCAAGACATACAAGTTATCTTTTCCCCGTAATTCAATAACTCTTTGAACATCTTGTTTAACCTTTTCTGCTGCTTCGTTTTTTAATTGAGTGAAATCTAAAACGATTAAAACTATCGAACTTTTATATAATTGTTCCGCTACAACTGCTGGTAATCGTAAATTTTCTCCTGCTTCATTTGGTCCCGGAGTATCAACTATTACGAGTTTTCCTTGAGTTTTTGATTTTTTATTATCTTCTACAGAACGCCAAAATGGTGTTCTAATACGAGGAACATCTTCAAGATATTGGATTGGATCTGATTGCGGATCTAAAATGCTGCAAAGCCTAATAATATCATTCAAACTAGTTAAAGTAAGAGCAATATCTTTATGTCCTTTTGATTCACAAGGTATCGACTTACCAACCTTTAATTCTTGAATTAACTCAGGCATTTTTTGCAGGTGAGGATAAATAGCAAGTCTTTCTCTTACTGCTTCTAAACCCTGCTCGTTAATCTTTTCTCGTAAAGAAACTAAAGTATCTTGAAAAACAGATAAAACACTATTACTCAAAGTTAAAACAGGTTGATCTAAATCGGCATTAAAAATAATTTCAGTCGGAAGCGTAGTCATTGCAGAATTGCGACTGGGAAGAATATCTTGCCCCGCAACTGCATTCACAATTGTTGATTTACCAGCTTTCATTGGAGCAACAATTGCCATTCTCAACTCCAAATTTTCAACCTTGCTGGTTTCGTTTCTTATTTGTTTTTCAAAGTCAGCATACTTGTTATCAACGCGATCGGAACTTAGTGCAGTACTAGCACGGTTCATTAAATCGCTAATTTACCTTAATAACTCAATAACGTTTTGCTGTAAGTCTTGTACGTTGGGAGTAGGTACTTCAGCGACCATATAACTATCCTGTATAAATGTAAATAAAATCGAATATAAAATTAAATTATTGATTAATTCACATTCATTTTTGCCGATAAACTTTATATTGTAATCAGTGGAAATACAGTTATAATCCTACAATGCTCTTCATAAAGGAAATTATTAATTTAGTAAAATACATTTTTGTGAGACAGCTATCCTTACTCGTCCTTTATAAATTAAAATGAAAGTATAACTGTAATAAGGCATTATCATGCAAAAAATTACCATTACAGAGGCTTCAAAAAATTTGGCTCAATTTATCGACGCAGCCCTTAGAGGTGAAGAAATTCTTATTATCAAAGACGAACAACCAGTTGTGAAGCTAACTGCATTAGAAGAAGTTAAACGTTATCCAGCTAAGGCTGGAAGCGCAAAGGGTTTGGTATGGATGTCGGAAGATTTTGATGAACCTTTGGAAGATTTTAAAGAATATATGTAATGAGATTATTGTTAAATATTTATATCTTTATAAGATGCGCTGAAGCGCTACTACGAACCTTTTAAATCATCATAATATTTAGTCCGCGCAGGCGGACTTTGCTTGTGTAGCTGAGCCACTGCGTTGGGCGGGTTCCCCGACTTGAAGCAAGTGGCGTGCGGTTTCAACCGCCTGATAATTGATAATTGATAATTGATAATTGATAATTGATAATTGAAACTTGTCTAAACAAACTTCGTTAACTGCATCCGATATCTTTCTTTCTTCGTAACAGCAATTTCCCCAACTTCCAAACGTCCCTTTCCACGAATTGCAATCAAATCTCCTGTTTTCACCTGATGGGAAGCTTGTTTAATTTCTTTCCAATTAACTCTTACATCACCAGCATTTATAAAATCAACCATTTTGCTGCGAGACATCCCAAAACCAGCAGAAGCGATCGCATCTAATCTTAAAGACGCTTCCACAGTAGTTAATTCTTTCTTCTTTGGTTCTCTTACTTTTAATTCGCTAAAATCCATCCTTTGAGTCTTGACAGGAACCGAACGTACCTGAGTCAAACTTGCTTCGAGGAAATCAGCTAATTCCGGAACAACAACAACCTGCGCTCCCCGCTCGCCAAGTACAATAATATCGCCGGTTTTCTCTCGTACAATTCCCGTTCCCAACATCGCACCCAAAAAATCGCGGTGGTTAGCAGTATCAAACAAGAAATTACCCGCAATATTCAAAGCAACAAGTTCAACTTGCGACTCATCCAAAGGTAATTCGCTGCGTGCGATCGCGATTCTTTTTCTTTCAGCTTGCGGATAGCCACCCCACGCCAACAACTCAACTTCAGTCAACCGAGCAAAACCTTGTTGAGCTTCTGCCAACTCCGGAGGAGAAAGAAAGTCAGTAAAAACTACTTCCCAAGTTCTAATCGCTTGCTCCGCGCAATCAATCACACGCGCTACAGTATCTCGATTTTCAACATTCTTTAAAAGTTCTTCTCTTGGCAACATTTTAATAAAGTTAGGAGTTAAGAGTTAGGAGTTAGGAGTTGTAAATTATTAAGTCAGCATTTCTGAATTAAATTAAATTCAATTGTATATTTTTTATTTACAATTTCCTTAATATTTTCAATATATTGTCTCCATGCCCAATTCCCAATGCCCAATCCCCAATTACCAATCCCCAATCCCCAATCCCCAATCCCCAATGCCCAATGCCCAATGCCCAATCCCCAATTTTATTCAGCAGCATAACCTTGAATATTTTCCGGATCTAGCTGACGTAAAATTCTGGTTGTTTCACGATTGAGACTTTGGGCACCTTCGACTACAATTATATATTTACCAGCATCCAAGCGGTTGCGATAAGGTAAAGCGTCGCCACCACCAACAACTAAACCAACTCCGCCACCGACAAAGATGGCACCTAAAGCACCACTACCAGCACCTAACAATCCTCCAATAATACGATTGCCAGCTGCCCCCGCCCAAGCAAAAGTATCTATCCCAGTAATCAAATTAAAAGCAAAGCCAGCAAAAAAGCCAAAAGGTACTAGCCAATAAGACATAAATTTTGCTTGCTTTTTCGCTTCTTCTTTAGGATCGATTAAACCGAATTCATCAGCAGATTTATACCCTCTACCGAGTATGGTACTTTTAATGCCCTTTTTTTCTAAAGCAATGGAAGCTTCTTCTGCTGTCATCCTATCCGGGAATACTGCAACAAGATAATTCATTTACATTAAAGCTTTTATCTAAAGTTATCTAAAATAATTTCGCTCTAACTAACAGCCTACCACCAGGGGGCAGTTGGGGAGATGGGGAGATGGGGAGACAATTACCAATTACCAATTATCAATTACCAATTACCAATCCCTATGCCCCATGCCCCATGCCCCATTCCCTATTTTCTACTCTTCCGTAACCAAATCTAAAGGTTCGCAAAATTCCGGTATACCTTGCTTGAAAACATAAAGTAAAACCGGAGTTACTAATACGCTAGGGAATGTAGGGGTTTTTTGGATTTGTTCTATAAGTTTGTCTACGGAGCCAGCTTCTAAATCCGCACGCCAATCTTGCTGACAAATTAGCGATCGCCATTTTTTTGCTAAACTATCTAACCATTCGGAGTTAGCAATTTCTGGCTGCTGCCCTGCTTTGATAGCTAAAGTCATTGCAGCATCTTCTAAGTCTCCGTCACAATCGGAAATCAAATCTAAGGCTTGCAATGCTGGAGGATAATTAGCAAATGTAGAGCGAAATTGGTCTATTTCTTGTGATGTAACTGTAGTCATAAAAATACTGTCTTTTCAGATAAATACTACAGTATTTTAACTACAAAAAGTTAACTTGAATACAAATTTTGCATCATTCTTAGTAGCTGTAGGCAGAGCCTCCACATCCGGCGTTCCCAGGTTGAACCTGGGAACCAGATCAATTAAAGCCCCACTTTTTAAGGGGGGTTGGGGGGATCGGAGGGGTCTGCAACACTATTTTTCCTGTTGTCGCTGCGTAATTCCTGGATAAGTAAAAAAATACTTTTAATTAGCTATATAACTAGTAGCAATAACACGTATTAAATTAATTTTAATTATTAATAAAACCCCGATAACTTTCAAAATATGTAATTAGCCAAAAGTCTATAGTTACAAGTTAGAAGCTAATAACTAATCACTAAGAACTAATGACTAATAACTTGAGTTAACGCAACCCTCGTGCAGTAACCGCACGTTGTAAGCTAGCTAAAGCGCGGTTGTAATCCAATACAGCGGTAACTTGATTACCTTCGGCTCTAGTCAAAGCGTTTTCGGCATCAAGTACTTCGAGTTGAGTCCCTACACCGGCTTGAAAGCGCAAGCGAGCTAATCTTAAAGATTCTCTAGCTTGATCTAAAGCTGCTTGTGAAGTTTGTACGTTTTCCCTGTTAGATTCCAGTTGCGAATAAGCTTGCTCTACTTGAAAGCGGATTTGATTGCGCTGCTGAGAAAACTGAGTTTCGGCTATTTCAGAATCGATTTTGAACTGTGCCGCTCGTGCTTTTGATGCACCACCATCGAACAAGTTCAGGTTAGCTGTCAATGCTAAGCTGTAACCATTACTGGTTGCTGCGGTATCGTTGAATATATCAAGCAGTTCGTAGCTAGCAACAACACTTACTTGCGGACTTAAATTGGTGAGTGCTTCTCGTCGCTGTTGTTCGCTAATATTGCGCTGTGCTAACTGCTGTTGCAATTCGGGACGATTTTGATAGGCCAAAACTATACTGTTTTCCAGCGTTTGATCCCACAAGCCAGCCAACTTGACTGGATCTGCGGCTGAAAGAGTACTTGATTGCCCTAAATTTAACCGTGTGGCTAACGCACGACGAGCAATGCGCTGCTGCGAAAGAGCATTAGTTAACTGTTGCTGGGAATTTGCTAAGTTAACCTGAGTACGCAAGGAGTCAAAGCGGGTACCTACACCAGCTTGTTCTAATGCTCGTGCATCTCTTAAACTGGCTTCGGCGTTGACTACAGCAGCTCTGGATATGCGTACTTGTTCGTCGGCTTCTTGCAAGTTGTAATATTCGGTGGCTACGTTAAGGCGAATTTCTTCAGATAAACGCTCAACGTCTAATTCTTGCAAGCGCAGCCGCTCTTCAGCTTGTCGGATGCGAGCAGTTCCCCTTCCTCCTGTATATATATCGTAATTCACTTCCAGCGAACCCGTAAAAGCAGTAGTGGGTTCAGTATCAGAGCGAGCAGCATCGGGTGTCAATCGATTTTGAAGCTGCTCTCCGGCAGAGCGCTGACGAACAACCCGACCGTTTAAACCCACTGTAGGCCATAAAGTGGCTTGTGCTTCTTTGACACCGGCTTCTGCCCGATCTAGCTGTAATAAAGCTGCCTGTAGCTCTTGATTATTGCGTCTTGCAAATTCTAAAGCCTGCTGCAAAGTAAGTGGTTGATTTTGACCAACTTGAACTTCACTAGGCTTGGTAGGATATTGCAGGGGATTAGGGCTAGGATCGAAACTGGGAGGAATTGGGGCTGGACTCGCGAAGCCCGGTCTTGTTGGCTGTACGGGAGCGGGAGACAGTGTTTGAGCTATTTTATTAGGAATAGAATTATTATTTTGACAAGCCCCAGTCGGCGGGGATGAAATATTTTGCAGTTTTAAATCATCTTGTCCCCTTTTTGGCGTATTCTGCTGTATAGAACATGGTTCTACTTTTAATAAATTTGCCGCTCCTGGCCCAGTTGCAATTTTCTGTAATTTTTGAAATATTTGATCGTCTGGATTGTTTTTAACTGCCACGGGGGCAATTTTCTCAATTCCAGATGAATTCTCATTTCTATAAGAAACTTTGCTAAATGAAGGTTTTTTCGAGGCTTGTGTCAAACTTCTATCGGAAGCAGTTTTCAAGCTCTGTGTGTTTGAATTTTGATTGTTTCTCCTTATCGGATTTATTATGACTTCAGCTTTACCAGTCGCGTTCACCCCTGAAATTCCACGATTGACTGGCTTTACATTGACCGATTCAAATCCGACGGGAGTAAATTGGGCCGGATATTTTTGGTCAACGCTAACTTTTGATGGCGTAAAAGTATTACTGTTATCTTCTTCACTACTTATACTGGTAGTAAAGATACTAGGATAAACACCCGAATGCGAGTTTTCCGCAGTCACGGTATCAGCCAAAGTCGGCTGAGTCGTTAAGACTGCTGCTGTCACACCGGGTAAGAAACTATTTAATATTTGCTGTGCTTTCACCGCATTTCCTCACACTACTATCAAGCGGCAGAGACTTTTTTCTCACCACAGACTATATCACGCTTATAACCCTGACAATGTAAACTCAGATGCTAAGATTAAGAATCAGATGTTTGGTCATCTTCAAAACCCCTAACAATGCGAGATAGTTCCGCCTTTTCATCGATATTAACGCGGCTCGGCACTCCACTGATAATTCTTTCGTAATCTTGGAATGAATTTTTAATTTGGGGACCTTCACGAGTTATATTGTATTCCCTAATACCCTTATCATGCCAGGAACCGCGCATTTTAAATACGTTGATTGCTCGCGACATTTCTCCACGAATTTCTACATATTGCAATAGGATAATTGTGTCGGTAATAGTGGAAATATGAGAATCAGTAATCGAGTTTGAACCCAAAAAATGGGTGGTAGTGTTAGTAAAAAAGCCGGTGATTTCTTCTTGTTTGGCGTAACCAGTTACACCTATTACAAATTGTCGAAATGCATTATTAGAAACTCCCCTATCTAAAGCGCTAAGGGAATCTATGGCAATACGACTCGGTTTAAATTCAGAAATTTCTGACTTTATAATTTGCAGGTGATCTTCTAAACCAGTTGATTCGGGATAAGCACAAATAATTTTTAGTAATCCTTGCTTTTCCAATTCTTCAAAATCAATTCCCCAAGAACTAGCATTACGAGAAAGTTGAGCGCGGGATTCTTCATAGGCAAATAATATTGAGCGTTCGCCTTGAAAACAACCTTCCTGCAAAAATTTACTGACTAACAAGGTTTTTCCCGTACCTGTAGCACCTGTAGCCAAAATAATCGAATCTTTAAAAAATCCACCCCCACACATCCGATCTAAGTATTCGACTCCTGAAGATACGCGGGCGTTTGAAGAACGTTGAGTTAACTGCATCGCACCCAATGGGAAAATATTTATCCCGTCATTGGTAATTGTAAAAGGATATTCCCCTTTCATATGAGTCGTACCGCGTAATTTAAGAATTTCAATCGTGCGTCTGCGACGTTCTCCTTCTAAAACGTTACGAAAAATTATCACATTGTCTGAGACAAATTCTTCTACTCCGAATGTTGCAACGGGGCCGTATTCTTCTCGTCGTTCGGTTGTCATTACGGTGGTAACGTTTAATTTTTTTAAACGTGCAACTAAACGAAATATTTCTCGTCGTACTAATCCCGCAGCTTCGTACTGTTGAAAAATTGCTGTTACTGAGTCAATCGAAATGCGCTTTGCCTTGTATTTTTTTATGGCGTATTGCAAGCGCTCTATCAGTCCGGATAAATCAAAATTACCGATCACTTCTTGCCCTTCAGGATCGGGAGAAGCATCGAGAATAAATAATTGGCCGTCGTCAATTAACTGTTGTAAATCCCAACCAAATATATGAGCATTTTTGATAATATCATAGGGAGCTTCTTCAAAAGTGACAAATATCCCCGGTTCTTCTAAGTGAGTAATACCGTTATAAAGAAATTGTAGAGAATATAATGTTTTACCTGTCCCGGAAGTACCGCTGAGTAAAGTTGTTCTACCTTTAGGCAATCCACCGTGAGTAATATCATCAAAACCTTCTATCAAGGTGCGAATCTTTTCCACACCATGACTTACTAAAGGCTTGTGACTGCGTAGCGGCTTTTCTTTCTCACTCATTGCTTGTTAACTAGAAATAGTAAATTGACCCTCCTAATTTAGGATTTTGAATTTAGGATTTCGTAAATCGAAAATCGAATAGGTCCGGGTATAGTAACTCTATATAGTTTACTATTCCAAGTTGTTTTCTTGCTCGCTGTCTGGTACATCCAATAAATTTAACCCAATTAATACTCTTTCTTTGTCCGATAGATCCCCAATTATTTTACGAACTGGTGGCGGTAAAATTTTTGACAAGGTTGGTGTTGCCAATATTTTGTCGTCCTCTGCTTGCTGCGGATTCTTTTGCACATCGATAACTTTTAAGGCATAAACTCCTTTAAACTCCTGCTCTAATATTGTTTTGAGCGTTTTCAATGCCTGTACTGAGTTAGGTGTGTTTCCTGATACATAAAGTTTCAGGACATAGTTTTGACCATCTTGATGGTTCATACGTGCATCTTAGGGTAGAAAATAAATAAGAAACAAGGGAAATAAATTTGAAACAGTAATTAAACAGTAATCAAACAGTAATTAAATAATAAATATTTATTTTTATATTATTAATCTTCCGACAAATACCGCAAAACATCAACCCTTAGAACTGTTAGAGCGTCGATACATTTCACATAGGTGAGCCAACATATCAATCAATGTCAAGCGATAATCAAGAAGTAATGAATTGTAATCGGTTCTACCTTCTATTTTTAGCTGTTTGGAAAATTCATCTACTAAATCCATATGAATCTCAATAATTTGAGGCACGGGAATATTAGCACTAAATATTGTATTGATTAATTTATCGATTTTTTCTTTAAGATCTATATCATTCGCAAAGTATTTAATCATAATTTGACGATACTCAGTTCTGATTTTTTGCAAAATTTCTTTTTTTTGGCTTGCATCCATTTGCTCAAATAAGAGCATCATTTCAAATTGTGACATCTAACTACATATCCATTTTTTCCCTATGCTTCTTCAATTTATTGCTACATATAGTCTTTGTTATACAACTATTTACAAAGGCTACAATCCCCATCGGTTCTCTACAAATAATTTTGATTTGATTGGGAAACATCGATTTAACTTTTTATTATGGAAGATTATTACATTTTGACGGATGAAAATTATTTTAACAAACACATCTTTATCTTGAACGCTATTTTTCAGCTATCATAATGTTTTTCCCGATCGTTTGGCTGTAGACTCAACATATTTGACGTTTTATCATTAATTTACTGCGGCTTGGTTTTGGTTGAACTCAAAACAATATCTTCTGAAAAAATTTTCTTCATCTAATATTGGAAAGTAGTTGCGGAAAAGCTAATAATTAACAATAATTAATGTAAATTTTATTAACTTATACTATTGCACTTTTGACGCAAAAGCTTTATTCTTCATTTAAAAGTAATCACCGCCTTAGATATAATAATTTACTAATTTTACTGAATGATAAGAAAAATGAAGTAACTTAAAAAAAAATCATAATTGGAATCGTTATAATAACTAAAGATTTTCAGGGTAATTTAGGAGTCATAATTGTTTTAATGGTTGCTATCAGATGCATCGTGTTATTAACTGACCTATGGACGCAAGTAATTGCCTCCCTAATGTATCTGCTGGCAGTAAAATTAAAAACCCGCCGCACCGACAACTCTTGTAAAGCGAGTAGGCTAGAGCGATATCGAACATCACTGCTTGCATAAAGCATATAGTTTCGGTTTAAAATCGTCCCGTGATGTCGCTGTCCTTTTAAAGTGGCATAGCGATTAAACTCGTTATAAATTTAAAAGGAATAAGACAAGCAGTGAGGACGGTGATGCCGGATGCTCTATAAAGAAGAATAGCGATCCGAAAGCAAATGTCAATTCAACATTACCCGCTTTACGAGTTTGTTAGTAGAGTCCCTATTTGCGATGAAACTACTCCTCTCATAGAGGTGTTATCTTTTTTTGAGCAAAAGCAGCATTCTGGGCAGTTAATAGTCCTAAACGAGCAACAAGTTCCTTGTTGTTTGCTTGATGCAACGAATCTGCTAGAGTTTTTCATCTATGGAAAACAGGACGAGCTAGGAAACACACACAAATTTGATTGGAATCGACCGATATCTTGTTTAGATGCAAAATTTATCCAACCGATCCAAATCTTAAGCTCTTCTTTAAGTTTAGAGCAATTTGGTTCAAAATTGCGTACTCAAAAATTGCCAGCAAGCTCTCACAATTGGGTGCTAGTAGATGAATATGGTAAATTTTTAGGACTTTTAGATAGTTGTAAGTTGTTGGGGCGTTTAGCGTCATCCCAGTGTCAAAACAACGTTGTAGCTGTAGCTTCAGGAAATAGAGAAACGGAATCTCAACAAGTTAACAACTTAACTTCGGCTCTTACCAGGAATTTGATCGCCAAAACCCACTCGGATGGGCACGAAGTTATCAGTTATGCTTCGGCGAAAAATAAAATTTATTCTTCGAGAAATCGGAATAACAGCCAGTCGTCGTATAAATATGCAGCACAAATACTTAAAGGGCTTCCTTGGGCTTTAATGTTGGAAACAGATACTAAAGAAGTAGTATCCAGAAACCAACTTTGGTACGAACAGCTTGGAGAATTAAAAGATCCTCTTGGGTTCAAGGAACTTTGGGAAAATACAATTGAAGGTAATTCAAGGCAAACAGATGTTGAGCCAGAGTTAAACCATTCTAAATCCGGTTCTACCTTAAACCGCTGTTTTATAGATAGCGAACCGGGTAGTTGTGTGTGTGTTGTGGAAATGCAGGATGGAGAAGAAAGAGTTTGGCGGTTTACCAAAATACCTGTAGATATTAGCGATATTGAGTTTGGCGAATTAAAGAACGAAGAAATACCCGAAAACGGTCAATTATGGCTTGTTTTGGCTACAGATATTACCGAACAACAGCAATTAACCCAAGAATTAGCAGCGAAAAACGCCGATCTAATCCAACTCAATCGTTTAAAAGATGAATTTCTCGCTTGTATCAGTCATGAATTAAAAACTCCTTTAACTGCGGTTTTGGGGTTATCGCGCTTGTTATCCGATCAGCAGTTAGGCAAACTTAACGATAGGCAAGCCAGGTACGCTAACTTAATTCATCAAAGCGGCCGTCATTTGATGAGCGTAGTTAACGATATTTTGGATTTAACCCGGATGGAAACCGGGCAAATGACGTTAACTCCAACCAAAGTCAATATCAAAAACGTTTGCGATCGCGCTTTAAATGAAGCCAAGGCGATCCACGTTCAAACAAATAAAGCTACGGCAGCGGAGTTAGACGAAGATTATCAATTTGTTCTTGATATTGAGTCAGGATTAGAAGAAATTGTTGCCGACGAATTGCGTTTGCGTCAAATGCTGATTCATCTGCTTTCTAATGCTTTCAAATTTAGCTCTTCAGGTGACTCTATTGGTTTACAGATCAATAGTTGGGAAGGTTGGATTGCTTTTACCGTTTGGGATACAGGTATTGGTATTGCCGATAGCCAGCAACATCTGATATTTCAGAAATTTCAGCAATTGGAAAATCCCATGATTCGTCAACATGAAGGCACGGGTTTAGGTTTAGTATTAACCAGGGCTTTAGCTCGACTTCATGGTGGTGACGTAAGCTTTTTATCGCAAGAAGGTTCGGGAAGCCAATTTACAGTGCTTTTACCTCCATCTCCTCCTCAAAAAATGGTAGGAGAAATCGGTGTAGGCGATACATCCGCATACTTACAAACAAAAAGCTCGCAAGTTATACAACAGAAGCCATCAATAACATCTGATTCATTCAAAGATTTATCACCCGAAGATATTCCTGCTTCCATAAGTAAAAACAACTTTAATGAAAACTCTTTTAGCGATCGAGATTCTACTCCCAAGCTACAAACTTTTCCTAACAGTTTAGTCTTGGTTGTAGAAACAGTAGCTAGATATATAGAGGATTTCACGAAGCATTTAAGCACTTTAGGATACAGAGTAGTAGTAGCTCGTTCTGGCTGCGAAGCATTGGAAAAAGCTAGAAGACTCCAACCTATAGCAATTTTTATTAATCCTTTGCTACCTATACTTTCGGGTTGGGATGTATTGACATTGATAAAATCGGATGTTGCAACTCGGAATATTCCGACGATTGTCACGGCTAGCGCGGCTGAAAAAGAACAAGCTAAAAGTAAACGCGCCGATTATTTTCTCAACTTACCTGTGACTTATGAAGCTTTAGCAGGGTTATTAGAAACGATTAGCCACATACCCGAAGAAAAGCCAGCTTCGGCGCAAAATAGTAGCACCCCGAAAGCAAAAACCCCATTGCGGATATTAAGATTAGTCGAACCCGATGTTGAATCATTAAGTTATCATCCATCGCTAGGTAAACATCGAGTAATAGAAGCAGATGACTTGGAACAAGCACAACTTTTAGCTCGTGTTTGGAAATTCGATGTGGCTTTATTAGATGTGGAAATGCCTCTTGCTGAAATTTACCTCAAACAAATTAGCGAAAGCAATATTTTAGCGGCTTTACCCTTAGTAACTCGTAGCGTAGAAACCACACAAGCAGCATCAAAGATCGGTAAACTATCAGTATTCCCTTGTTTAACTCAATTAGGCAAACACAACAACATTGACAAAGAAAAAGCACCAACTTTATTGTCAGTGCTGCAAATAGCATCTGGTGTATGTTGCCCTCCGAGTATTTTAGTTGTTGATTTAACCGTAATACCGGATTTACCATCAGCAATAATTGATTGCGAAAAGAAAACTAAGAAAACTAGAAAAACCAACAAAACTAGGAAAAATACCCAAAATAACCCCGCCCGCGCTAACTTACCCTGTAGCGGAAAACTTCCCTGTTATCCCTTAAGCGACGAACAACTTCAAACAACTCGTCCAACAGAATGGTTCCAAGCTTTGGTTCAGTATATACAAACAGCAGGTTTCAAAGCAGCAATGTGTAACAGTTGGAGAGAACTATTACAACAATTGCGTCATGAAAGTGTAGATTTACTATTAATTTGTTTGGGAGAATCCACCGTAGAGCTAAAAGTTCAATCGTTATTACAAGCACTAGAAGAAATGGCTTCGGATTTACCACCACTGTTATTACTAGATCGACGATCGAATTCTAATCAAATCGAATTGCAAGAATTTGAAACATCAGCAACTATCAAAGCACAGGTGTTACCTCATTCAATTTCGATGGAAAACTTGTTAAGTACAATCAATCAAGCATTGTCAGTTAACAGTTAACAGTGAGCAGTTATCAGTTATCAGTTTGGTTTTGAGATTATAGCGGAATAATTAATAGTTAATGTTAAAGCAGGGATATTTATTTTCAATGAATTATTAAGAAACATAACAATATTAAGTCATTTGTAAAAACTTATGATTATTACTTTCTTCCTACTTTAAAATTACCGAAAAACTGTAGGCATTTGTTCGGGGATAGACGGCGATCGCCTTGCTCAAAAAACAGCAGCCTATCCGCAGCACATAACCGGGCACTTCAGTTCGAGTAGCTGCCCGCCTGCTCACTGTTAACTGTTTACTGTTCACTGCTCACTGATAACTGCTCACTGATAACTGTTCACTGATTTTGAATCGAATCAAGCTATATGCCTGTTGCTCTTGTAATTTTTCGTAATCAGTTGGCAGCAAACTCATTTGAGGAAACTTTTTCGGCTGTGCCAAGATTAATATTGAGTCAGATTTGACTTGATTTTTAATATAGTTTACTGCTTGTGAGCTGCTCTTAATATAATTAATTTTACGCTGGCTATAAAAAGCAACGCTGGGTTTTTTAAAGCCAACCATGATTATTTCTTCCCCAGGTTGTTGTACCTGTGCGGCTAACTGAGATAATTGTTTCAAAGGTAGCTGACGGCTAGCATCAGATACGAATATTGCTGGAGTTAAAACCAATACCATGAATGCTGAAAACGCTAATAAATTGATACAGATTAAATGTAAATAACGGCGACGGATTACAAAAACTGCAATAATTACAGCAGCAGCCACCCAGATTATGCCTCCCAAAACTGGTAAATTAGACCTTTGCAACATTTGTTGAAAATTTGGTGCTGCTGGATCGGGGCCAATTAAATTAGCAACTTTGAAAAAGGCAAATCCTACTGCTGAAGTAAAGACTACATTTAGCCATCCGCTTACCTGCATTAAAGGTGACGAAAGTAACACCGGAGGTAGCGAAGAGTTAGCACCAGAAACTGGTTTAATATTTTCCTTAGCTGTATCTACTATCAAATCGCTCCACAGTAGTGCTATTAAAATACCGGCGGCTGGCATTAACGGTAATACGTAGCTCGGCAGCTTGGTAACGGCGATGGTAAAAAAGCTGAAAACACCAACAAACCACCAAAAAGCGAATAAACCAAGTTGTTGAGAACGTTCTGTAGATATCCACGCTTTCCGCTGCCAAAAATTTATTCTTGCCATTGCAACGGGCAAGTAAACCGCATAGGGAGCAAAGCCAACTGCTACGACTATAAAGTAAAAATACCACGGAGCCGAATGTCCGTTAACAACATCTGTAAACCGCTCTACATTATGTAAGCCAAAAAAGGAATCAATAAAATTCCAACCATTTTGCATCGTTACTAATACATACCAAGGAACTGATACGGCACAGATAACCAGCATTCCTCGGATTAAATGGATTTCTTTTACTACCTGCCAAAAATTTCCTAGATAAACTAAAAATAGAAAAATAATGAAACCGGGTAAAACAATACCTACAGGCCCCTTAGTTAAAATAGCTAAACCAATTAACACATAAAAAGCAAAATACCACCGTGCTTTTACGGTAGAATTAACAGGTTGAGAATATCCTTGAAAGAAGCATAACAAACCCGAAGCCATGCATCCCGTAAGCAGCATATCCGAAACACCTACTCTACCCCAAACAATCATTTCCGGATTCAGAGCGATTACAGCAGCACCTAAGCCAGCAGTTAGCCAACGCCTAGTAGGACGGTACACCCCTTGCAAATCGTCAGTTTTAGCTTGGTGATGGTAAAGAGTATAAAACGCCAAACCAGTCAAACCCAAAGCCGCGATCGCCGAAGGCAAACGCACCGCCCATTCATTCACCCCAAAAATCATGTAAGCTATTGCCTGACACCAATAAATCAAAGCAGGTTTATCGAAACGAGTTTCCCCATTAAAATAAGGTGTAATCCAATCACCAGTAACATACATTTGCCGAGAAGCTTCCGCAAACAGCGGTTCAGTCTCATCAATTAAGCTAAAATCTCCCAAACGCCAAAAAAAGGCAATCCCCGCAACCAAAATTACCCACAAAATCGATAGCATCACAGCCAGTTGCGGACGCTTTTCTATATTCTTCCACCAATACTTGGAAACACTTTGAGTCATCAGTTTATAATCAGTGGGACACTCACTAGTTATTAGTTATTAATAATCGCTTGTCAGTCAATAGTCAAAAATAACTACCACTCCACATTTTAATGACTCTGACAGAAATGCTCGGTTCCTTTTTTTCTGGGGAATGAGGGAGAAGAGGGGGAAGAGGGGGCAGAGGGGGCAGAAATAATAAATACTAACTTTTAACTTCTAGTTCTCCAAAATTAACCTTTAACCTTTGACCTTTGACCTTAATTACTCCCAATGCTCAATTCCTATCAACTAACAACTATCAACTAACAACTATCAACTAACAACTAAAGATTAAATGCAAAACACTCGCTTAAACTCGCTATTCGATTTAATTGTCAGGAATCTAGCTCTATGGTTCCTCAATCCTTGGCGAAGAATTTCGCTATTGATGATTAGTTTTCTGTTCGGTTTTTTTATGGGAACCGTAGCTGCGACGACGGCAGGGCAAAGAGCAGTTTTGGATATTGTTGTGGCTGCTTTTCTAGTATTCTTAACAGAAGTGGGCAGTCGAATAGTTTACAGACGACCGCCCAAAGAGCGCCGTAAATTATGGGTAGAATCACTCAATTTTTTCAAAGTCGGCTTTATTTATAGCTTATTCGTAGAAGCCTTCAAGTTAGGTTCGTGATTACAGCATATCTGGCGAAATATTTTTATCGAAGGTAACTACCATTTCGGAAACTCTTACATCTAAAGGTTTAAAATTTGGATTAGTAGAAGAGAATTTGCTATCGCCCGAAACAGCGTTAAACTGCTTTTGATGTTTTGAAAATGCATTTTGATCTGGGCTAAGTCTCAAAGCAAGTTTGTCTTTGTATTTAGATAAATTAGTATCTTCTAAATCAACAAAACCGCCGTAATCCCAACCGAATCCGTTTAATTCAAACTCACCTAATATTTCACGTAATCCGCTCATAGAAGTTCCGATTCCTGGGCCACCCTCAAGCATTTTCCATTGACTACC
>CAYMZW010000104.1:2102-17290 GCA_964395005.1 uncultured Rivularia sp. | reverse complement strand
CCTAACTCCTAACTCCTAACTCCTAACTCCTAACTCCTAACTCCTAACTCCTAAATTCCCATGACTCAACTCAACGGTAATCTTAACGGTAAGAACTCTCCGCAATCCATACTCCCTAAATTCGAGAAAACTCCTCAAGATTCCATTCAGCAGAAAAATGGTAGATCCCAGGTTCCCGAATTTGAGCAAGCTGTAATTTTACGGCGATCGCCAGTATTTTCGCGAGCAGCGTTGTGGAGTATTTTGGGCGTAACTGTGTTTACGATTAGTTGGGCAGCCCTTAACAAAATTGACCAGGCTATCCCCGCTCAAGGAAAATTAGAACCTCAAGGGGCGGTTAGAGAAGTACAGGTTCCCGTTAATGGTTTGGTAGAAAAGGTTTTTGTGAAAGATGGACAGCGAGTAAAAGCAGGGGACGTACTGCTGCATTTGGATCATGCTGGTGCTGAAGCTGAACTGGCTTCTGCAAATACAGTTCGCAGAGCCTTAATGATGGAAAATCAGTTTTATCGCAGTTTGTTTAGTAATGCGGGTTCTCCATCACAACCAGCTTCGATTCAAGTTCCCCCAGAAATGGCAAGGCTGGCTCAAAGTCGCAATGCATTATTACAAGAAAATCAATTTTATCGAGTGCTGCTGAGCGGAAAGAGCGATGGTGCAAATCTGACAGGGGAACAGCAACTGCGTTTATTTTCCAGTCAAACAGAATTAAGATCCCAAGCCGAGCAAATTAAGTTAGAACGCGCTCAGCTAGAGCAACAATTAGCCCAAACTAAAGAACGACTTGATAACTCCCGAAACGTTTTAGCTATCAACCAAGGTATTCTTAACGATCTAGAACCTCTGTATAGAGAAGGTGCAATTGCTCGCTTGCAGTACTTGCAGCAAAAGCAGGAAGTTAGCAACCGTAAAAGTGAAGTTGCTCAATTAGGTTCGGAAATACAGCGTTTAAGATTAGCTATGGTTCAAACAGGCCAGCAATTACAAAATGCTTTGTCAACTTCGGCAAAAGATACCTTGACTCGAATGGCAGATAACCAAAAACGTATTGCTGAAATTGACAGTCAAATTAATAAATCGATAGTCGAAAATGAAAAGCGGATTGCCGAATTAGATGGTCAAATCAAGCAAGCAAAATTAACCAGAAAGTACCAAGTTGTAAGGGCACCAGTAGATGGAACCGTATTTGACTTAAAAGCCGGTAATCCTGGTTATGTGGCTAATACTACCGAACCCGTACTAAAAGTTGTACCGGAGCAGTCTTTGATGGCTGAAGTATTTATTACAAACAAAGATATCGGATTTGTTAGAGAAGGTATGACCGTAGATGTGAGAATTGAAAGCTACAACTTCAGCGAATTCGGCGATATCGAAGGTACTCTTGTATCGGTTGGTGATGATGCCTTACCGCCAGACGAAATTTATCCTTACTACCGTTTCCCGGCTAAAGTTGAACTGAACCGACAAACTTTAAACGCGAACGGAGAAAAATTACCTTTACAGTCTGGTATGTCCATTACAGCGAACATTAAAACACGAGAGAGAAGTATTTTAAGTATATTTACTGACAAATTTACCAAAACAGTGGAAAGTGTTAAGTTCGTTCGGTAAATCGTAAAAATTTAAGATTAATTTAACGTTTATGTGAAGATTTCATCCTGTTGATTGCAGCAGGATGAAATTTCATTATAATTGTGATCAATAAATAAACTTTCTGCAAAGAAATAAAAAATCTGTGTTTATTTTTTTAGTTTGTAGTTTTTTAGATTATTCTGTACAAGTGTGTTTAAAAAGAATGTGTTCCCCCCTCCTGGCTATTACCGGAAAGTTAGATTTATTTCCGATCGGAAGTAGTTAAGCATGATTGTAGAAAAATTAAAATTTAATTATTTCTACACAAAAAGTAAAATTTTATGCTCTACTTTTAATACGCACTGTTTGAAAAGCTTTTCATCGGCGTTTTTAGAACATTTCCGGAGGATGAATCAAACAAACTGTATTGCTCTATTGAAGGATACAGATTAGATGAATTAAATTACAATTAAACCTTCCATTTCAGGCATATGTCCGAATGCAGAGTCATAGGTTATTTTTGTATAAAAGTATTTATCAACACATCGGCTAGCAGTTTGCTTTTAATGGAAACCTAATTCGGATTCCTTAATTTTTGCTACCCAAATCATATTGCCCAAATCATATTGGTTAAAAATGAAGTAAAAGCTCGAATTCTTCCCGAGTAGGGAACATCTGCAACCCAATATCTTCAAATGTTAAGAAATATATTTTTGTGTTCGAGATTTAAAATTTAAATTAGGGGGAGTACAAAGTTTTGCGGAAAATTGAAACATTAAATGTAGGATAACACAACCATCATCATATTAACTGCATCTATCTAAAGAAATATCTTAATACAAAAATAAAAATAAAGGAAGATAAAATGGACGAAAATATACAGTACAACTTTGTTTACCTGATTGATACATCTGACAGTGTCGTGACAGATACGCTTCAACAAGCTAAACAAGCCTATATAAGTTTAACTCAATCCTTAATTGATAGGGGAATTGCAGATGTCAGCAAATTCGCAATAATCCCTTTTGGAACTGAAGCATACCTTGAAACACCAGAAAATGCCACCGAGGCGATCGCAACAATTGAAGGGTTGTCTGGCAATGGTTTTACCAATTTTAATGCAGCACTTGAAACAGCAAATCAATTTTTGTCTACCGCACCTTCTGGAGCAAGAAACATAGCCTATTTTCTCTCAGATGGATATTCAACTACAGGAGGAAGTTTTGACGATTCTGCAAAAGCTCTCAAAGACGTAGCTGAGGTTCGAGCTTACGGCTTTGGGCTTGCAAATATTATAGATTTGAGGATTATCGATTCAGATCAACCTGATATAGTTTCTGAACCATCTTTACTAGCAACAAATTTAGTTGCTAGTGCAGATGGTTTGGTTGTAAATAACCCTCAAGTTGCTGCTTCCGAAACGAACGGAGATAGTGATATTGAAATTGCATCTGCTCCTTTGTTAGGAGCTATAGAAGAGAACTCATCAGATACGATTACTGAGCAAATCTTACAGACAAACGAAGAAAATCAAGTGGATGATTCTGTTGTGGATGCTTCATTAACTAGTACAGAGCTTCCTATTATAAATTTTACAGATGTTTCCATTGAGGAAGGTAACTTAGGAACCAGCATCGCTCAATTTACGGTTGATTTATCTTCACCTGCCACCGAAGAGATTCAATTTTTATACCAAACTGTCGATGGAAGCGCGATTTCTGGATCTGATTATAAAGAGGCATTCGGACAGATTACAATTCCAATTGGTGAAACCAGCGCCAAAATCGACGTTGAGGTAAATGGTGATAGCGAGGTTGAGGCAAACGAAGAATTCACTCTGAATTTAAAAGAGTTGTCTTCAGCAAATTTTGCCAACAACGAAGCAGAATACACTAAAGTAGCCGTTATCGAAAACGATGATGTTGTGCAAACACCAATTATTGCCCAAAACGAAGTTTTGATAGAACAAATATCAGATACGCCAAATATTCTGAATGAGAATCTACTCGATTTAGAATCTTTCATTGGGGAGGTAACAATTAACTTCACTGTAGATAGAGAAGCATTGTATGACAATACCGTCGGTTTTTACAAAATTGAAGATGCACAAGGAACTATTACAGATCCAGTAACTGGAAATAAATTCAAACCCGGTGATGGCCAAGCTTATGCCCAATTAGCGATTGAGCTTCGCGAACCCGAACTAGAATTAAGCGTAGATAGTCAGAGTTCCATAACTATTCAAGATACCCTCTCCGGAGGATACCTATATGCTCCCTTCCTGATCGCTGATGGAGACATTGATAGTCTTGATGGAGATTTAAAACAAGTTTATTTCTCGTTTGCTCAAGCCAACTCAGATGGAGTCGAGCATATTCGTTCGTTAGGAAACAACACCTTCGGTTTTGAAGATTTACCGAATGGTGGTGATAATGACTTCGACGATATGGTTATCCGCACACAGGTTACACCTATTTAGGTTACACCCGCTGTTAGTTTGATAGCTCCTTATTTATTCCCTATTTGACTTTGCTAAAATTTGAGATACTTATTTAATTTGTTGGGAATGTAATGCTTCCCTACAGTACGTTTCGGTAGCAATGACAATTTTGATTGCGTAAGCCCGTGCATCTACAATCGATTTTTTCAAAATTCTCTAAACCGTTCTTACTAACCAGGGACGACCTTAAGATTTATTTGTATTATATATTGCTTAAATTATTAATTTGATAGACCACAAATATTAAGTCGGCGCAAACAAAATAGTGCTATGAAAGAATATTCAGGAGTATATAAAGCTTACCTCTACTACTCATTTCCTACTCCCTACTCCCTACTCATAGTTACGATTTTCAACACTAACCTATTTAAATAAAATTTTTTGCTTTAAGTATTATTGCAAACACAATATTACGATTTTTACATTTAATATAAAGCTGCGTACATATAATTACTGATGTATTTATAGCAGCTAGTATTTTCATGCACGAAAAGATTTAAACAACCGATCTAAATTTAAAGCTAAGTAAGAATTATGAATAAAACCATACAAACTCAGGAATTGGCAATTGCTATTACAGCAAAAAACCTGAACCCTAACGTTGTTAATCTTGATTTTTTGAAGTATACCAATATTATTTCATCAGAATGGGAATTAGCGCGTCAGCCAGTTTATACAAAAAATTTGACACAGCTTGTTTTTCAAAATGGGATTGCAATTGTCGCACAACCGAACCGAATAGTTTTTGCTGAAACTATTGATGCAGAAGATATTCAAAAATTACAGATATCTCAAATCGCTGAAAAATATATAGAAAAGCTACCTAATGTAGAGTACCAAGCTATTGGAATTAATCCTAAAGGGTTTGTAACTTTTACAGAGTCAAATGCTGCTACCAACTATTTATTAAAGAATCTACTTGCTTCAGGAGAATGGCGAGAATTTGGTAACACACCTCCAAAAGCTGCAATTCAATTAGCTTACACTTTAGAACGTTGTCAATTGAATTTAACTATTAACGAAGGATTGTTACAATCAGGAGAAAAATCCGTTCCAACAGTATTATTCTCTGGTAACTTTGACTATAAGATTGCCGGTAATGAACCAGAAACCCGCTTACAAGATTTGCATCAAATTCTTCAAAACTGGAAAATCAACTTAGAAACTTATAAGGAACTGATTAACAATAAGTTTTTGTCAAATAAAATTGATAATAAAAACTTGATTCCCTTCGGCGTTCCTATTTCTCCATCGGTTTAAAAATAAACTAATAAAGGCAACAGTCAAAGCGAATTAATAATTAATAATCTTTTCATTTAAGAAACCCGGTATTTTAAATTAATACTGGGTTTTTCTATTTTGCTTTTTTCAAGTACCAAAACATTAATTAGTTAAAACCTTTACTATTAAAATTTTATAGAGCGAGGCGGCTCAATAACGCTTTAAGAGATAATCAATTTTCTTACCTACTGAACTACATAGCTTAAGCAATTTTACGGTTCTCAGATAAAAACATTGATAGATATAAAGGAATACATACCTTTTGCATTGGTATTAATTAGGATGCCCTGTTTATCATAATCCATACGAGTAACGAGCTATGACTGTTACGTTGATTAAATACTCCCCATCATTGTTGAATAAAATTGGCTCCTATGTGTGCCAAGCAGTTATTTATATTCAGCAACAGCAGCCCGAATTATTACTCGATAAGTATAGGGGTATATCTTGGCGTGACAATGGCAATCAATCGCGTTTGAAAACGAAGCTTATAGAAGTCATTTCTAATGCCCAAGATTGGGAATCTTTAATCGATAAAGTTGAATTATTTATTCAAACTTTGCTGATTTCCGGTTCTGCTAATACACCAGTTTTAATCAAATTAATAGAAAAAATTCGCCACCTCAATCCTAATACTTCGCAGTCAAAAGCTTCTAGCGATCGACAAGATATATCTACAAAATCTACCCCGAAAAAATCATTACCTAAAACAACCGAACAAAAAACCAATACCGAATTTATTCAGAAAGAATCTACTCAGGAAAACCAACAAGATATTTCTACTCAATCTACTCAGAAAGAATCTACCCAGGAAAACCAACAAGATATATCTAC
The DNA here is from genome assembly GCA_964395005.1 of uncultured Rivularia sp. Classification (GTDB taxonomy): domain Bacteria; phylum Cyanobacteriota; class Cyanobacteriia; order Cyanobacteriales; family Nostocaceae; genus Rivularia. The sequence continues at coordinate 11,103 of CAYMZW010000104.1, read as the reverse complement.
TCAATCTACTCAAAAAAATTCAGAAACTTCTCAAGAACAAGATATTAATTCTGCCAACAAAAACACAGATAAACCTTTCACAAAACAGCATAAAGCCATCGCCGCATTACTTCTAGACGCACAAAATTTCCAAATTACACCCGAAGCAGAACAATTCTTAACAGAAAAATTTGGTAATTCCATACAGATGAAAATTGCCTTTGCAAACTGGCAGGGTATGGATACATTTGATGTGGAATATCACAACCGTGGTTACGATTTAATTCATGTTCCTGGCGCTAAAGAAAACACCGATCAAAAAGCGATCGCCTTTGGTTCGACAATTGATGAGTATTACCCAAAAGTCAAAGAAGTTATGGTGTGTTGCTCAAATAATGTCATGACTACCTTGTGCGATCGCCTTCAACAAAAAGGGTTAACTGTTTATCAAGTTAGTCAAGAGTCAAGCAATTTGACAATTTTGAACGGTAAAACGAATGAAAGCCAAAATCATACTGTTTTACCTTCTATAGAAAAACTTTTGTCCCAGATGAAAGAGATAATCGAAGAACAAGTTATACAAACTTCAAATCAGTGGATAAAGCTTTCAACAATCTGTAAAATATTTAAAGAAAAGTATAACTTTGGTGTGAATAAAGTTGTATCTCACCACCTCCCCGGTAAAAATATCAAAAATATTTTTGTCAACAAACCCGAATTTGTAATTCATCAAATAGCCGAACATCCAGAAATATACATAACTTTGTTCAAGATGCCGACTCGCTAAGAAGTAGATAACACTATGGCTGCCATTGACATTTGACAAAAAATCTGATTCATAACAAACTACTAAGTAAGTCGGCAAAAATAAACACAACGGCGGTAATATGTTAGGATTAGGAGCCTCAAACCCTTATTCCTACTTGCTACTTGCTACTCCCTGCTCCCTGCTCCCTACTCCCTTGCTGTAATTACAATTTTCAACGCCTAACTACTTAATCAAAATTATTAGTAAGTTAATCGATCAAACTTTAGATAACTATATTCCCATCTATACTATTGGCGAAAGATTTGCTTAAAAAATACGGTAAAACACCATACTTTAAAAGAAATTTTGCTCAAAAAGAGCGATTTCTTGCTTAGGAGTGACTTGAAATTCTGGCAAAAAAGGCAAAATTAACACACAGTCAAGCTGTAAATGCCTTTTTCTTCAATCAATATGAGAATTGCTTACGTTCACTTCTATGTTGAAGATGCTCAAATGTGGTGTGATTGGTTTGTACATCATCTTGGTTTTCAAAAATTAAATGATGATGCTCTCACCTGTAGTTTTCCCCTAAAGGAAGATACAGCTTCTCATACCTGTACCAAAGTAGTCAAAAGCGGCTTGGTTTGCTTTGTGTTGTCTTCACCAATATCATCTATCAGCCCGGTGACAAAATATCTACGTCAACATCCACCAGGAGTTGTAGATATCGCATTTGAGGTAGAAAATTTATCCGCGATTATTCTCTTAGCAGAGCGATTCGGAACAAAGGTAAGACAACCCATCGTAGAATATCAACAAGATAAAAATTATATTAAGCAGGCATCTGTTATTGCTTGGGGAGGGCTTACACATACCTTATTGGAAAAACAAATAACACCAAATGCTCTTGAAAATTATTCCTCGGCCAATTCTATCCAAGCAATAGATCATATCGTCTTGAATGTTCCCGTGGGGGATTTAAAAGCTGCTGTTGCTTGGTACCAAAATATTCTTGGTTTTCGCGGGCAGCAGAAATTTAATATTCAAACCGAATATTCTGCTTTGCACAGCCAAGTAATGGTTTCTGGCGACGGTAGCGTACAATTACCAATTAACGAACCTGCAACTCCTAATTCCCAAATTCAAGAGTTTATTAACGCTAACCGAGGAGCAGGTATTCAACATATAGCTTTACAAACGAACGATATTATTTGCAGCATCGCTCAATTTCGCAATCGGGGAGTTTCTTTTCTTCCCATCTCTAAAAGTTACTATTCCCGCTTGAAACAGCGAACAAACTTACCGATTAAACCAAATGAATTCAAAAAGATTGCCGAACAAGAAATTCTGGTAGATTGGAATGAAGATTTTCCGAATGCTTTACTTTTACAAATCTTCACGCAACCTATTTTTCCTCAACCTACTTTCTTCTTTGAGTTTATCGAGCGTCGGGAGTGCGCTCAAGGTTTCGGAGAAGGCAATTTTCGCGCTTTATTTGAAGCAATGGAACTCGAACAAATTAAACGCGGAAGTTTGCAGCTTAAAAGTTAAAGGTTAAAAATTAAAATCTAACCTTTTCTCGGCTTGAAGATTACCTATCTCTTTTTAGCTCTTTCCTCTGCGCCCTCTGCGTTCTAGAAGGGTTTTTTATAGGAAATCTTCTGCCGGGAAGGGAGTAAAAGCATTTTAAGTTTAATTATCAACTTGAAAAATATGAAGTTGAAAAATATGAGCCGAGAATCTCACTCGCTTTAGCGCTGAGAGTGTCAATAAATATTCACAATTAGAAGAACGCAATTCTTGCGATAATCTGTAAAGTTTCTTTACAATTAGACAGCAATGATAAGAATTATTACAGATTTTGATGGACCTATTAGCGATGTTTCCGAACGTTATTATCAGGTGTATTTATTGTGTTTAGAAAAAAATAGCCGTCAAGATCAACAAATACGAACACTTTCTAAAGAAGAATTTTGGGATTTAAAACGATCGCGTATTCCAGAAAAACAAATAGGTATCATGTGCGGTTTAGAATCAGCACAAGCAGAAAACTTTGCGGCGCAACGAAAACAAACCGTACATACACAGCCTTTTTTTGAACATGATATCTTAGCAATCGGTGCTGTAGACGCTTTATTAAAAGCCAAACAAGCCGGAATTGATTTAGCCGTAATGACTATGCGTCGAGTACGAGAATTAGAATATGCTTTAAATAAATTTGATTTGTACCAGTTTTTTCCTGTAAATCGCCGGTATTGCCTTAGTAATGATTACGTAAAAACCCGCGATATAGAGGATAAACCGCTACTTATGGAACGTGCATTAAAAGAGCTACCACCCTCAGAAAATACTTGGATGATTGGAGATACTGAAGCGGATATAACTGCTGCAAAAAAACATGGTGTCAAATCAATTGCAGTAGAATGTGGCATTCGCGATCGCGCTCAACTTGAATCCTACAGTCCAGACATTTTTGTTAAAAATTTGACTGAAGCAGTTAATTTTATACTTAAATATGAATAACCCGAAAGAATTGAAATAACAGAAAAAAATGGGTTTGAGGGAATTGATTATGATGTTAAAGTCATAACTACCTATTTAAAAATTCCCTATTACCCAATTAAATCTATTTAAGAAAGCTGCAAACTAGCCATAATAATACAAAAGTTACTACAGTTGTAAACTGATTAACCGTAAAATTAGCTGATTGTAATTGTTGTGCAAGCGCAGTAGCAATAAGTCCTCCAACAATTAAACCAATTATCAAACTGATTAAAGTTAATAAAGCCGCTCTACCGAATCTACTTTCTTTACGATTCAGGAAATAAATACTTACTCCAACCCCAAGTACCAGCATAAACTGTAAAACCACATCGTTTTGTGTTTTGTAAAGCAAAGTGTTGGCACTTAAACCTAAATACCAAACTCCAGGTATAACTACGTCAAGGGTACTAGGTTTATCTACTGTGCGTTGCAGCCATGCGGGTGACTGAGTTTTCGGAACGGGACTTACGTCGGGAGCTACCTGCTCTCTGCGCTCGGGAAAGCGAATGCGTTCGGGTACTTTAATTTTCCCTTCTTGACGCATCCGCAAGCGGTCCATCAATACAGCATCATAAGCCGCTTCAATCATTTCAAGACGCTGACTATCGCCATTGTGTTGTTCTACTAGGCGATCGCGTGTATCTTGAATTTCTTCAAAGCTAGCGTCTTCTGATACCCCAAGTTTTTCGTAGGGATTTTGGTCGCTCATGGAAGTTAATTATTGATAGCGAAGTCGGAGAAAGGCGTTCGTAAATAAAAACTAATAAAAACTATTTTATGATTTATTTTGGTAGAAACCAATATTGTTACGTTGAACCACTACCGTTACCAACCCAAATTTAGTTGAATAAATTTAGACCATAGTCGTTTTGTGAAGGCTTATCTCCCGGTTTTATATGCATTCGGAGGCTTATAGTCGCTACATAATTCTTGCTTTTTGGAGAATAATGAGAACCTATGACACAGATGAAGGCAAATACATAAAGCATATTAGGCGAACAGACTAACTTACGGGCAAAGGGTGAAAGAAATCAACATTTGTAGACCGGAGAGCGCTTTGCTGCTTCAACCTTAGCAAAACCTTACATAGATTTCCCAGTAGGCTTTACCCAACTATTATATGCGAGTACTTTCCTCCCGTGGATTGCTGGCAAAATGCGCGGTAAGGACAGCAAGCTAGCTTACTAGATTATCATATCATTTTACGGCAATTAAAATTGCCCAACCATTGTCAATACCTCTAATTACAAAAATTATAAATAAGTAGGTTTGCACAAAAATTATTCTTTTTGCGATCGTTCATTTATTTCAAATATTTTAAAATAATAAGTTACAATTCCGTAAAAATAGCTATCACTTTTGTCGTTAGATGCCTAATGCTACTCCCGATTAACAGTTTATATTAGTTAAGCTTTGCCTTTCGCTGCCGTTACGTCTGGACATTGAGAATACTTTGCCCCAGGAGCATACGGCTTCATAGTTCTTTCAATTTTGATAGTATTACTAGGTAGCTATATTGAAACATACTTAGACTGAATGCCCAAGTAATTTTCGCTAATAGTTACTTTAATATATCGTAATAACTCCGTGTATCCCCTCATGCCGTTGAGCAATTAGAGCTTTACTCTAGAATTTAAGTTAAAAGCACAAAAAGTAGACATCTTTTATGAAAAAATTAAACTTTGTGTTTTATTTAAAGCAGTGATATTTCTTCAAAGGAAAATTTGTTAGTTAACTTATGTCCTTCTTTTCGTGCCGTTTAACCGCATATAGATTTAAAATTGATAGCGTTTAAGTTATTTGTGACTTGAAGTAACTAATTTTCTAGTTTAATCTTCAAGTTATAAAGCCCGATGTTGAAATATCTATAATTGTTAGATATTCTCACCTGCCGAAGAAGAGCATTGCTGCTTTATACTCAGGGTTGCGTAAAAGATAAAATTTTTGTTCTCACCTTACCGTGAAGCATCGGCATTACAAAATGTATGTCGAATGGGAAAACGGATTACGAGAGATGCTAGCATTGTAGATTATTTTTGCCCAAACGCGGATACCCGCGCTTAAAAACGCAATCCGCTTGTAAATCCTATGAATTTTTTTGCAAAGTGATGGTCATGGCTCCCACCGCCAAGATTCTTGTAGTTGACGACGATCCTGCCGTTAGGAATTTAATCCAACGCTTCTTGATGAAACAAAGCTATCAAGTGGAAGCTGCCGAAGATGGCAAAACCGCTTTAGCTCTATTCGAGCAATTTAATCCAGATTTGGTAATTTTAGACGTTAATTTACCAGACGTAATTGGATTTAACCTTTGCCAAGAAATGCAGAGTCGTAACGGTGTTTTTGTTTTAATGCTGACTAGTCGTGCGGACGAAGCCGATAAAATTCGCGGCTTTTCCAAAGGTGCTGACGACTACTTAACTAAACCCTTTGGTTTAGGAGAGTTAGAAGTCAGAGTCGCAGCCATTCTGCGCCGTCAGCGCGTTGTTACCACAGCGGAACAAAAACGTCTGGTTTTTGAAAAATTGATGATAGATCCTGTCCGAAGAGAAGTTTCGCTTAATAACCTACCAGTTCCTTTGACTGCTTTGGAATTTGATTTATTACATTTCCTTGCTAGTCATCCCGGCCGAGTTTGGCGACGTGCTGAACTGATCCAAGAGGTATGGGATTATGAGTATGTCGGCGACCAAAGGGTTGTAGACGTACATATAGGTCAAATTCGCAAAAAGATTGAAGCTGATGCTGCTCAGCCTGCTTTAATTCAAACAGTACGCGGCGTTGGTTATAAATTTGAGTGTCCGGCTCCAGCCCCGCAACCAGAGAAAGTTTAGTATTACGGGAGGTTAAACCTCCTTTTACGCATTCTCACTTTATAACACTGGTGCAAGGGCTTATTAGAACTTTATGGCAGACGAAGCGGTAAATTTTTCTGTAAGTACCAATACTTCAGATTTTAATTTTTATGTCAGAAAATCCTGACACCGTTTACTCATTTTGAACAGCAGTAAAATATTTGTTTAAATATTAAATTTTTTAGTCGATGGGGCGGTGATGTTTTTTACTTTAAGAGCAAAATAAACAGGACTTTTATATATAATTTAATTTATTGATAAACCGGGTTTTTTCAAAAAACCCGGCTTTTTATTATGGTCAATGATCTATGAATGCTAATTTACGCTCTGAAAAAAGAAGTTCGGAGCAATAAGGAACGTATGTACATCTTTTCTGGCACAAAAGGGCACACTCTAACCAATTCTAGATATTGCTTAGCGCTTCAATAAGGGCACTCAGCATTAACCGCTTGTAGGCTTTACACCAGCAAGCGGCTTCTGATTTTAGCAATGATGAAACAACGTTTCTAAATAAACTCTAGCTGCACGGCGATCGCTATCTCCATTTTGAAGCAGAAACAAAGACAGAGCAGCAGTCATGACTCTATCTTGATCCCAATCTGGATGGGTTTCTAAATAATTCTTCAAAGAGTCGTGAAGTGTTTCGGGGACTGCTGCATATAGGCTAACTGTGGCGTTCATAATTCTTCTCCTGAAAATCGGGCTATTAGAGGGGGAATACAGAGCTACGGCCGACCTTGATGGCAAACAAACTTAAAACATATAAAGCTATGGATTGCGTGCTGCATTAAGGTATGGGCAAACTGTAATATTACATTGATTTTTGAGCAGACCTTAAAAATCTTGTCGCATCATTTTGCGCTAAGAAGGGGTAGGTTTGTCAATGCTGCGAAATGTTACAAAGCTAAGTATCAAATTCTGCTTCCTACGGAATAATAAGGTTTATGTACCTATTTTTGTTACAATACTTAATGGTAACTCAGTCTTTACAAATTATTATTCTGGTTTTCAGAAATCCCCAGCAATATCTTAAGAAGCCTATTTCAACGTAAATAACCTGTGGAAAACTTTCTAGGTACCTGTGGAAATTATGTGGAATGAGTGAGGAAAATTCCGGTTAATGATAAGAATTACAACACATATTCTCTTGAAAAGGTTTTTTACCAATGAAATCGCCTCGCAGCAAGCTCTTGCCGACTATTGATACTCAAATTTGGATTTTGGCGATCGGTAGATTGCTAAGCGAAGTGGGTACGGGTTTTACTTTGTTTTATGCTCCCATATTCTTTGTTAATCAAATCGGTTTATCAGCAACCACCGTTGGTATAGCTTTAGGGAGTAATTCTATTTCAGGGGTTGTGGGAAGAATTTTAGGAGGTTCTTTAGCTGACTCGCCGTTTTGGGGCCGTCGTCGTACTTTATTGCTTAGCGCTGCTATTTCAGCAATTGGTTCTTTAGTTTTAGCTGCAACTAATGATTTTGTCACTTTAGTTATTGGTAATTTGATTTCGGGGTTAGGTGTGGGTTTGTATTGGCCTGCCACAGAGGCTGTTGTTGCTGATTTAACTAATAGCAAAAACAGCCGCGAAGCATTTGCAATTACTAGGTTTGCAGACAATATTGGTTTGGGTTTGGGAATAGTTTTAGCCGGAATATTGGTAGCGAATACTGCTAACTATCGCTTGCTATTTGTTATTGATGGGGTGTCGTTTATTATATTTTTTGGGGTTATATATGCTGCAATTAAACCAACATCACATCATGGAAATACGGCATCAAATTCCACTCAGCAACAAGTAGATTCTTGGGTAGCAGCATTAAAAGATAAGCGTCTGATTGTATTTGTGGTCGTGAATATTATCTTTACTACCTATATTTCTCAGTTACACAGTACTCTGCCTCTTTATTTCAAGAATTTTATTCAGGTTTCTGAAGTAGATAAAGGATTTGTTGAAACAACTATCAGCGCTCTTTTTACCTGGCATTTAATAGTCGCGATAATTGCACAATTACCTGTTGCTCGATTGACAAAGCGTTTCTCCCATTTTGTAGCGCTTAGCATTTCTGCTTCTGCCTGGGCAATTGGTTTTATCTGTATTTGGGTAACTGGTGTTTCGTCAAGTTATTCAATAGTATGGGCTGCTTTAGCATTATTCTTATTTGCTTTAGCTATTGTTTCATATACTCCTTCAGCCGCAGCTTTTGTCAGCGAAATAGCTCCGGTAGATAAACGCGGGATCTATTTTTCTATTAATTCCCTTTGTTGGGCTGCTGGTTATTTGATTGGCCCTCCTTTAGGTGGTTGGGCATTAGACCAATCCCGATTTGTTGTTAATAGTTTTTGGTTGAGTTTGGCGGCAAGCGTTGTTCTGACAATTGCAATTTTACGCTATTTGCAACGTTTGATTTTAAGGTCGTAGTTCGTTGATAAAGCAATAACCGCTTAATAATTTTTTATGCTATGAATAAAATATATTTTGTAAATTGATTTTAGTATTTAATTTACGTTTTTGATTTAAAAATCAACTTTTCTAGGATTGTGGAGGAAGACGAAGCAATTCGTGATAGGATATTATATATAATCGGAATATTAATGATTTTTTTTGAGATGGCAATATTGCCATTATAAAAATAAGTTTATCATCAAAACCGCCACCAAATCGGCTTCTTCAAAAAAAATTTTCCAAACGTTAAGAATAAAAAATAAAAGATATTTAAGGATAATCAATAAATAGGTTTATTGAAATCAATTTTCATTTTTGATTTAAAAAATCAACTTTTCTAGGATTGTGGGGGAAGATGAAGCAATTCGTGATAGCCTATTATATATAATCGGAATATTAATGATTTTTTTTGAGATGGCAATATTGCCATT